>JBGSMR010000221.1:0-2073 GCA_041740065.1 Chthoniobacterales bacterium | reverse complement strand
ATAGGGATGTGCCGCACCGCAAACGTTCGACAATCAATGAATGTAGCGCAATCTTCTCGACTGAATAAACTACTGATCGGGTCGAGCAACCCGCATTGGATCCCTGCAAAGTTATTCTCCGCATCCCGTGCGATCCGAGCGGTCTCGATCCTCGGCACTTTAAGATCAAACGCAGCCTGCAAAAACAACGCCGTGGCCACAGACAACGAAGCACTGCTGCTCAGTCCTGAGCCAAGCGGCAGGTTACTCGTGATATCAAGTTCAAATCCCCGCAACGGAAATCCCCGTTTGAGGTACTCAGCGACCACACCGATCGGGTAGTTTGACCATGCCTCATCCGGATCGGGAGAGAGATCCCTGAGGTCGACCGTCACCTGACGACCCAATGTCTCCGTCATGATGTGGATTCGATTATCGTCCCGCACGCTTCCAACCACAGTAGTCCCACGCTCCACGGTTACAGAAAGCGCTACGCCTTCATTGTAATCGGTGTGATTACCGAGGAGTTCGGCGCGCCCGGGTGCGTAGGAGGTAATAATCACCTCCACACCTTTCCCTGCCTCACGGGATCAAACAAGACGAAAGCACGTTTCAGAATGGTGAAACGAGAACAAATCGCAAAATATGCTCCCTGCCCGCCGAGAGAATTTATCTCGAATTTCAGGTGTGAATGGTCCGCGCTAGGTAGAGTGGCGGGACAAGATTCAGAAAAACCATCGGCTGGAATCTTCTAAAAATTGTCCCTTCCGGATGGTTACCTACGGCCGCGGCCTTGATTGCTTCCAGGGCGTCCGCCAGGGGTGCGTTTCCGCGGGACCCAGTCGAGGCGACCGTCCTGGCGCATCACCGGCTTTGGTTTTGAGGGCTCAGAGTTTCCGGCCTTCGCGTAGGGGTGGTCGTTGAGGACGGGAATGGTCTGCTGGATCAGTCGCTCGATACCGCGAATGAAGTCGCGCTCGGTGTGGTCGCAAAATGCGAAAGCAAGGCCTTCCGCACCCGCGCGGGCAGTGCGGCCAATACGGTGCACATACGACTCGGGTTCATTGGGAATATCGTAGTTCACCACGAGGGAAATTCCTTTGACGTCGATTCCACGGGCCGCAATATCCGTCGCAATGAGGACGCGGGTCCGTGCGCTACGGAAATTCTCCAGCGCACGTTCGCGCGCAGTCTGGGATTTATTGCCATGGATCGCTTCCGCGCGAACACCGGTTTTTTCCAACTGCTCAACGAGGCGATTGGCGCCGTGTTTCATTTTCACGAACACGAGCACGAGACCGTCCGGATATTTTTCCAGAAAATGCACAAGCAGCATCCGCTTATCATTCCGCTCGACATAGCAAAGATGTTGCTGGATGCGTTCGGCCGTGGATGCCACAGGATTCACTTCGACCTGAACGGGGTCGTGCAACAAGCGATCAGCCAATTGCTGGATCGCTGGCGGCATCGTTGCGGAGAACAATAACGACTGACGCTTAGGTGGCAGCAACGCCATCACTTTTTTCACGTCATGAACAAATCCCATGTCGAGCATCCGGTCGGCCTCATCGAGCACAAAAATCTCGACCTGGTCGAAATGGATGTGACGCTGAGAGTGTAGATCCAACAAACGTCCCGGCGTCGCGACCAGGATGTCCACACCACGCACCAATTTTTGAACCTGCGGGTTCTGGCCGACGCCTCCAAAAAGCACGAGATGGCTCAATTTCAGGTGCTTTCCGTATGCTTCGAAATTCTGAGCGATTTGAGACGCCAACTCACGCGTCGGCGTCAAGATGAGCACCCGGGGGCGTTTTGGGGTGGTTGGTTTCGGTCGACTGTTGAGCAAGTGGAGGATCGGAAGCGCGAATGCGGCGGTCTTACCGGTGCCCGTCTGAGCACATCCAATCAAATCGCGTCCCTGCAACAAATGCGGAATCGCCTTGGCCTGGATCGGCGAAGGTATCGTGTAGTTTTTTTCGATGAGGGCGCGCTGAATGGGTTCTGCCAACTCGAGTTCGGCAAATGTCGTGTCTGATGTCATGGTGGTCTTGTGTCCCGCGGCTAATGCCAATCACGGACGATGGTTTCCCG
>JBGSMR010000204.1:0-4508 GCA_041740065.1 Chthoniobacterales bacterium | reverse complement strand
AGCGCGCGAGGTACGGGCCGTCAAAATTTTTCAATAACTCGACTCCCATGATCCGGGCAACACCCCGCGCAATATCCGTGTATCCAGAGAAATCGCAGTAGATCTGAATCGCAAAACAATAGGTCGCAAGCAGCACTTGAGGTCCCGAAAACTCTCCCGGGGTCTTGTAGACCACATTCACCAAATGGGCAATATTGTCTGCAACGACGACCTTTTTAAACAACCCGAGAAGAATGAGACGCAAGCCTGAAACAGCACGATCGTATTCAAAGCGATGCGTCTCCCGAAGCTGATGCAATAAGTTTTGAGCTCGCTCAATCGGTCCAGCAACCAGCTGAGGAAAATACAAAACATACAATGCGAGATATCCATAATGCCGCTCTGCAGGCAGGGTGCCACGATAGACTTCGATCGTGTAGCTCACGGACTGAAAGACATGGAACGAAATCCCGATGGGCAATAACACTTCAATGATGCCGACGGGATAGTTCCATCCGATGGCTTTCGCAAGAGCATCGACATTGTTGGTTATGAAGCCTGCGTATTTGAAGAAAACAAGAAATCCAAAGTTCGTAGCCAGGCTTAATCCCAACCACGCCCTTCGCATGCCCCCCCGAGCTTTCTCGATCTTCAACGCCGCGAAATAATCCACCGTGATGGTGACAAGCAAGATAAGCGCGTATTCCGGCACGAAGCTCATGTAGAAATACAAGCTCGCCACCAACAAAAGCATCCAGCGACACGACGGCCGCAACCAGAAATAAAGAACTAGAACGATCGGCAGGAAGATCGCGAACTCGATGGAGTTAAACAGCATGATGGTAAACGTCGCGCTACAACAAGATCCAGCTTACCAATCCATTCCCGATTCGTATCCACAAGCAACTAGGTGCTCACCATGCAATTCCTTGAACCGAGCAGTGAGCGCAGGGCTGAAATGCTCGCGCCAATTTCCTGGTTTTCCACTGCGCAGATGGGACCCCGTGTCTTCCTGACCCTGGCGTCGACCGCCACTCATTCGTTCGAAGGAAAATTTCTCGCACACGGACCGCAGCCGCTCTGGATGGATGTCGAGTTGAAGCACATCACGGAAAATCCCAGTGAAACCCTCTACCGGCTCGTTTACGAGATCTTCAAAGCGGAAGAACCGATCAACCGCAGGCAACCAACTCGACTGAATGCGAACAAAATTATAGGCATTTTGCTCGATCAGCAAACGCAACCCCTCTTCTTTACTCAATCCAGATAACACCCCCCTGCCGTGCTCGACATACTCGTCCGTCACGGCATGGGTTTTCGACAGACTGAAGTAAAGTGAAACAAGCGAATCACGCAGATCCCTCATGACAAAAAATGACCGGATGTTTCCCGTGGACAATGCATCCGTCTCTTGTTTCGTGAGATACAAGCTTGTGTAAAATTTCCCCCTTTCGACATTTCCGTCGCGCACCGACCCGGCAGCAGGCAAATTTTTCACCACCGCCGACCGATAGAGATCCTGCAAGATACTTTGCACCCACTGGGATGCAGCTTTCGGATGCGTGACATGAAGATACGTGATCGAGGGATCAAGCGGCTCGACAAACTTTGGAGATACGCGTCCCACCTGTTTGCCTGCGTTACGCAATCCCATGCGAAAAAATCCTGCGGATACCAGGGCCGCAACCCGCTGACTCATACTCATTCAGCTAGGGTTAACATCACCGGTCAATCCGTGCCAATCTTCATCGACCTCGTATCCCACTGTCTGTAACAATCCCGGAAACTCGTCCTTGAACGCCTCAGTGACCTCGGGTGAAAAGTATTTTCTCCATCCGCCAGCGGCACCGCTTCGGAAATGGGACTTCGCGTCCTCCTCTCCGCGTTTCCGTCCTCCCGCAAGGTGCTCAAATGCAAACTTCTGGCACGACGCGACGATCGCGTCTTCAGGCACATCGATGCCGAGGAGCCCCCGAATCACGCGTGGCATTTCCCTTTCTGGCGATCCGGTCAGGTCCTCGAACTTCACGCATCGATTGGGATCCTGTGCAAACCACGCCCTCTGGAGTTTGGCCGTATTTCGCAATTGGCTTTCGATGAGATAGATCATCCCTTCGGTTTCGCTGAGGGCATTCAATCGCTTGCGTGCGGAGGACATGAATTCATCAAGCACGGCGTGACTGATCTTCAGACTAAAATAGAGAGACACGAGAGTATCCCGGAGATCTCGCATGACAAAAAACGACTTCAATGGCGCACTCGAAGACTCAATTGCTGAAATTTCTCCGGGAAGCAAATACACGCTGAGATAGATGCGCCCGGGATGAAATTGTCCCTCAGGCGGTAACCCGTTGCCAGCATGATTCGGGATCGCGTGGTTGCCGAACAAGTCAAAAAATATTGCCTGCACCCACTGAGATCCCGCTTTCGGATGGGTCGCGTGGAGGAATAGCGTATCCGGCGGAACATCAAACACCGGACGCTCTGCAAGCACCCGAGGAATTCTGCTGTCGGACCGGGACTTCCATTTTTTTAATAAATTGATCATTACAATGTGGCAGAGAATGTTAAAGCATCATAAAAACCGCATACTTGGTCCAGCGATCATCGCGCGACCTGCGAAATATTTTGTATAATGAGTGTTGCTACCATGCGGTTTGAGGACGAAGTCGAGGAATATGAGCTTGCCGACAAGCTCTCTCCCCCTCCGGTTGCACCCATTCTCTTTTACGGGAGTTCCACGATTCGCCTCTGGGAGTCCGCTTCTCAAGATTTTCCGGATTGGTCGCTGGTTCGACGGGGGATCGGCGGTTCGACGTTGGAGGAATGCGTTTATTGGGCTGATCGGTTATTGATTCGGTATGCACCCAGCCGCGTGATCCTCTATGCAGGAGACAATGATCTCGCAGAGGGAGCATCCCCGGAGAGTGTGACGCACCACTTTCAACATCTCACGCATAAGCTTCATCATGCGTTAGGCGTGGTGCCATTGTCATTCGTTTCGATCAAACCCAGTCCTGCCAGATGGGGGATTCTCGACAAGGTCCTTCACACAAACCATCTCATCGAAAACCTTACCACTCGACATAACCATCTCCACTTTATCGATATTGTAGCGGATATGTTACATAGTGATGGCAGTCCTAGGCTTGACCTCTACGTGGAGGACCAGTTGCATCTCAGCCAAGCGGGTTACCAGGTCTGGGCGAGAAGATTGCGAGAGGAATCCGACTACTGACCCTCGCACACCAAGCCAGCCATCCTTGTCATGAACCTAGAATTCGCAATTGAATTTACCATGGAGGACACGAAGGGCATGAAGTTCAATGCTTTATGCAAAATCAGGACCATCCATCTCGCTCACCCAATGGGTGAACGCAAGTCCGCTTGGTCGGATCGGCTTTTAGACAAGTCATTTCTTCATGTCCTTCCCGGTCTTCATGGTAAAAATTGGCATTTTCAGGCCTTCCAACTGCGGGATTTAGGATGAAACGTTTTTATTACGAATGGAAAAGCGAATCGCTCGGACGGACGATGCAGCTTTTATGTTTTGGAGACCGTGGGATTCGACTACTGGCATTTCCCCCGCGGATCGGTCGATTTTACGACTATGAAAATAAGGGTGTTGTCGGGGCGCTAGCGGAACCGATCGACCGTGGAATGATACAGATGATCTGTTTTGACAGCGTGGACGATGAGAGTTTTTACGCTGTATCGCGGACGCCGCGGGAACGGATCGAACGGCACATGCAATACGAGCATTACATCCTTAACGAACTCGTTCCGTTCTCACACTCAATCAACCCCAACAACGCACTCGCGGCGTTTGGGTGTAGTCTGGGGGCGTTCCATGCGGTGAATCTCGTATTCCGCCACCCCTCTCGTTTCCACCGATTGATTGCTTTCAGCGGAAGGTATGATCTGACTACATCACCACCGGATTTCTGGAATCTCTTCGATGGATATTACGACGCAGACATCTTCGCCAATACCCCAACGCATTTCTTGCCCGGGCTGGAAAACCCTAATCATCTCGCCAGCCTTCGCAAAATCGACATCACCATGGTCGTGGGTGACGAAGATCCTTTTTTAGAAAACAATCGGGATCTCAGTCGTGTTCTTACAGAGAAATCGATTTCTCACCGCCTGCACGTGTGGTCAGGAAGAGCACATCGTTTTCATTATTGGCGGCAAATGGCGCGGCTGTATATCTAAAGCCAGCGAGCGCCATCCCGTCGTCTAAATTACGACTTCGCCAGCTGTTTCTCGATCCAACCGATGAACGCATCGGGTCCACCTGGCATAAATCCAATCGTGCGGCCCAATTCTTTGCCTTTACTGTCGAGCAGGATGAACGTCGGATATCCTTCAACTTGAAACTTCGACTGGAGCGCATCGTTCTGCTTCGCTAGGGCGGAATCCTGCTCTTTTCCGCGGGGGAAATCCAATTCCACAAAAACGAGTTTATCATCGGCAAATGACTGAAACTTCGAATCCGAGAGCACCTCTTTTTTCATCATCTTGCACGG
>JBGSMR010000186.1:0-5451 GCA_041740065.1 Chthoniobacterales bacterium | reverse complement strand
CACATCATCGGGAAGGACATCCTTGTTCCTGCTCATGGAATTTACTGGCCCGCGATGCTCAAGGCGATTGGGTTCGAAGACGACCGCATGCCGCATCTCGTCGTCCACGGATACATCAACCTGGCCGGCTCAAAAATCAGTAAAAGTCTCGGAAACGTCATTGATCCATCCACGTTGGCGGATCATTACGGAGCAGAAACGTTGCGGTATTATCTCATGCGCGACTGCGTTTGCGGGCAAGACATGGACTTCAGTGAGGATCGATTGATCTCGCGGTTCAATGTCGATCTGGCAAACGGGCTGGGAAACCTCCTCAACCGAGCCATCAATATGACCCAACGCTATCGCGACGGAGTCCTGCACCGCTCCCCGCTCTCGTCACCTGCGACAGCAGAGTTGATCGCCGCGGGTGAAGCAGCTCGCACGGCAGTATGTGTTGCATTCGATGCCCATCAGCCCCAGGCCGCGTTGGAAGCTGTATCTCTGCTTGTTACTAAGGCGAACACATTCGCTGAGAATGAGGCCCCATGGAAACTGGCAAAAGATCCCGATCAAGCCGACCGTCTCGATGCGGCACTCACGGCAATGGCTGATGCCGTATGGACAGCGGCATCATTGCTACAGCCATTTATTCCGGAGAAATCCCAGGCAATCCTTGAGCAACTCCATTTGCCTGCTCGCGCGCTGTCCGGAGCCATGGAACGCATTCCTGACGGCCATCAGGTCGGTGCTCCAGTGCTTGTTTTTCCCCGAATCGAAGCGGCTGCGGATGCTTGACCCTATCTCTCGAATGAAGCGGCTCAGATACCGGGCCGAATTGAGTGGATTGACCGCGGTGGCCGCGGTGGTCCGTCGGCTCCCCTATGACTCGCTGGAATTCCTTGGGAACACGCTAGGGTCTCTTGTTTACCATTTGGACGCCCGTGGCAGAGCGACATCCCTTGAAAATCTTGTAGCTGCATTTGGCGGTAAATACGGGCTCGAAGAACGCGAGCTCATTGCACGGAAATCTTACCAGAGTTTTGCGCGCACTATCTTGTGCCTGTTCTGGTCTCCGAATCTGACGGTCGAAAATTATTCGAAATTCATCCGTGTCGAGGGCACGGACAATGATCCCGTTCACACTGACCCCGCACTCGCGGGCGTGTATTTTCTCGGCCACTTCAGCAACTTCGAATGGCTGAGTTGGGTAAGTTCGCATGCGATTGCGTCCGGCCTCGTAATCACGCAGGGGTTCAAGAATGCTCCGCTGGGACCGATCTTTGACGCACTTCGTGCAGGAAGTGGCCATACAATTATCCCCAGAGCCCGTGCCATCGTGCGAATGCTAAAATTTTTAAAGACTGGTGGAAAAGTGGGAGCCGCCATAGATATGAGCTTGGATCCCCGGCTTGGTGCGGTTCCTGTTCAGTGTTTTGGGTTGTGGACGCCGATGAGCCCCATGGCTTCCCTTTTAGCAACCCGGGCAAAAGCCGCGCTGGTGCCGAGTTTGATCTTTCCGTGCGAGGACGGACGCTTCCGCGTGGAGTATCGCCAACCTGTCAGGGTTGACCCGGGTGCAAGCGACCAGCAAATCGCTCAAGCGTGCTGGAATGTGCTCGAAATAGAAATCCGGAAGCGCCCAGAACTCTGGCTCTGGTCATACAAGCAATGGAGGTTCCGTCCGACAGAGGATAGCTCCGGGCGCTATCCTCGCTATTCAAATGCATCCAAACGCTTTGACCGGATGTTGCGGGAAAATGGTGTGGACGCTACTACCCCGGAATGCTGCTGAGCATCTCGGCATTTGTCGGATACTTTCTAATAAAGAAAAGCAGGCGCTCGATGGCTTCCATGGGCTTGTGACCAGCGAGACCCCGACGAATCACGTTGATCTTGTGCAGTTCTTCAGGAGTCAAAAGGAGTTCTTCACGGCGGGTGCCGGACTGGAAAATATCCACGGCAGGGTAAATCCGTTGCTCGCTGATCTTGCGGTCGAGAACGAGTTCCATGTTTCCGGTCCCTTTAAACTCTTGGAAAATCAAATCGTCCATCCGGCTATTGGTCTCGATCAGTGCGGTTGCCATGATCGTGAGTGATCCCGCTTCCTCGGTATTCCGTGCTGCGGCGAATAGTTTGCGTGGGATTTCGAGTGCGCGGGAGTCTACACCACCGCTCATCGTGCGACCGCCTCCGCCCTGCGCGTTGTTGAATGCGCGGCCCATGCGCGTCAGCGAGTCCATAAGCACAAACACGTCTTTCCCCATTTCCACGAGGCGCTTTGCACGCTCAATGGCCAATTGCGAGATTCGGGTGTGAGTTTTTACATCACAGTCGTTCGAACTCGCCATAACTTCCGCAGACGGTACGGTCCTGCGGATTTCCGTCACTTCCTCCGGACGCTCGTCCACGAGCAGAATGATGAGGTGGATATCCTTGTGATTTCGGACTACGGCGGCAGCGATGTGTTGCAACAATGTGGTCTTGCCCGTGCGAGGCGGGGCGACGATAAGACCGCGTTGACCGCGACCAACCGGGCTCACAAGATCAATGACGCGCGTCGTATAAATATTTGAATCGGTCTCGAGCACAATGCGCCGATCCGGGCTTACAGTCGTGAGTTATTCAAATACAGGGAGGTTTTGGTGTAGATCCGGGTCTTCCCGCTCGAGTTCCGTGAGTTTGTAAAGCTGCGGTCCGCGGGGTCCGCGACGCGTTTCTCCACGAATCCACATTCCATCACGAAGCCCATGTTTACGGATCACCTCGGGAGTTACGAAAACGTCGTTATTGGACTGAGTGAAATTCCGTTTGGGTTCACGCAGAAAACCAAACCCTTTGCCGGAAACTTCGACTATACCTTCTGCAAACACCAGTGGCTCCGGTGGCCGCGGCGGGCGAGGTTGTTGCTGGTCATTAGGATGTCTCGCCGGGCGATCGCGTCGATCCGAATACCGATGCCCGTCTCCCGAGGGCGCCGGTCCGGGTGCTGCCGACTCATCCGCGACAGCCGATGGATTTGCACACGCCTCGTCATCTTGCCTTTTTGATGCCTGTGGCGCCGCATCTCTCGCGGAACGATCCCTCCGATTCGAATACCGATGCCTTCCCGATGCAGGTGCTCGTTCCGTCGACTCATTCGCGACCGCCGGTGCCGTAGCGCGAGCCTCGTCGTCTCGCTGCGGTTGCCTCTGCGGCGCGGTGTCTCTCGCCGGACGGTCCTGTCGATCTGATGGCTGAGGCCTCTCCGATGGAGGCGCTGGCGCGGGTTCATCCCCGACGACTGGTGGGGTTGCATCAGCTGGATCGTCCCGCAACTTTGGTTTCTGTGGCGCTGGATCTATGGATTCAGGCACTTCCGCCGCCTCTGGTGTGATTTCAGGTTGCACCGGGGCGGGGTCAGATTCCACCTTCTTTGCGGCGGGCTTCTTTTTAGGTTTTGGGCTACTCACCCGCTTCGGACGTGCCTTTTTAACAGTTTCGTTGCTGGTGGGAGTGTCAGCAGATGCGTCTGAAGATTCGGTCACACTCCCTCCTTCGGTAGAAAGTATCGCAGGGGTTACGGGGTCTTGGTCGTCGGTCATGATTAAAAAATTGAATCTGTATTACAAACTGTCGGGTTAAAAAATGGATTGAGCGGTGATGCAAAACTCTGCGGCCTCCAGGAGGGCGGGGAGGTCGCCGAGATTCGCTCTTTCGATGTTGTCATTGGGCATGGATTGGTCTCATGCAGTGCGAATCTCCACCCGCAACCTGAGGTTGAGAGTAGGATTGCCACCGCAGAGAATCACCGCGATAGAAATTTCTTTTGAGAGCTGCGGGAAGAGTTTACCCCTTTGACATTCAGGGCTCCCTTCACACGTTTTATTTTCGACCATTTGTTGTGGCCGGCCATGATTTCAATGTGATCTTGTTAAAAAGGTAACCAATCCGGAATATCTGCATGGAATGCAGTTCTCCCTTGGATCGTAGGTCATAAGAACAAAACTCGCGCGGCGGGTGGAGATTCGGGGCGCTGCCGGATCGATAGTCTGGCGCTGAGTCGAAGTTCTAGACGCAAACAAACCGGACCATCGACGAAATGTCAATACGAATTGTCCGCATATGAGCAAATGATTTTCAGCGGCAAGAACCGATAAGCGGGTCAAATAAACTGCCGCTCGGGTGCAATGACTGGTTGGTTGACCACAAGCCGATCTAAAAATCGCTGCCATCCCTCCTGCCCCCGAAGGATCTCGATCTCCACCCTTAGATAATAAATTGGAACCTCGGGGTTGATAATCCGGGGGATACGAACCGCATCTTTTTCAGTTGTTACAATCGCAGGGATATTTCTCTTTGCGCAGCGACGGATGAAGAGCTCAATTTCTCTGGCGGAGTAGCGATGGTGGTCGGTGTAAGTTTTGGTGAGGCTGAGTTCCGCGCCGTGCGCGCGAAGGGCGTTCTCAAAACTCTCGGGTGCTGCGATACCACAAATGGACCCCACGGTAAGGCCACTCAGAAATTCGAGGGGTTTGATTTCGCCAGTTAGCAAGTTTTTCAGATGTTTTGTCCGGTGCGTGCACTCGATGATTTCAGCCGTTCGGTTAAATTTCCGTAATTCTTCCAGCAGGGCCGAATTGTCCTCTCCTGCGCATTTCGTCAGGAAGATATGTGTCGCGCGGCGCAAACTCGCTGGAGGCTCACGCAACGTCCCACGCGGCAACAGGTAGTCATTGCCAAACGGGGCCTGTCGGTCCACGAGCACCACCTCCAGTCGGCGGTTCAGGCGCAGATACTGAAGTCCGTCGTCGAGAATGATGGCATCTCGACCGAAGTGTTCGATGGCATACAATCCACTTTTCACGCGGTCACGATCCACTAACACGACGACATCGCGCAGGTTGTTTGCCAGCATAAACGGCTCATCTCCTGCCGTGCGGGAATCAAGTAACAACGACTTCCCATCACTCACGATACGAGGTGTGAAGATCGCCTTCTTCCGAAAAATCTTATCCAGAATCCGCCCGACAAGCGGCTTGGGAACGCTCTTGTAGCCACGACTAAGAATCGCCACTTTCCGGCCGCCGGCCGTGAGCTCTCGTGCGATCATCTCAACCACAGGGGTTTTTCCGGTCCCGCCGACGGTGATGTTCCCGACGCTGATCACGGGGCATCCCAAGTGGTGCGAGCGATAGATGCGAGTCCGATAGAGCCACAGCCGCGAGAGAATGATGCGCGAATATACCCCGGACAACCCGAGGAGAATCCACCGCAGCAAATCTGCTCGCCGACCGTATCGACGTTCCAGAATGACGTCGATGGCAAAGGTCTCCACTCCTTCCAGCCAACGTCTCATTTACGATTCTCCCTCGTCAGGTAGCCAACGGACCCCGTTATTATCAGGACTAGCGCAGAGGATATGATGTTCACGCGCACCATAGGCGTCAGACATCGCGGCCACGACCGCTGAAGGGTCTCCCTCAACGCAGG
>JBGSMR010000157.1:0-9700 GCA_041740065.1 Chthoniobacterales bacterium | reverse complement strand
CGTATTCGTCGAAAATACTCACGGCGCCTTATAAATCCTCCTGCTTGACGTCAGGTGACGTCTGAATAGTTATGCGAGGGTCCATCGTGTAGGTGATTCGATTCACGAGGTATCCTCGTAACGGCTGGTAGTGATACTCGGCTGATCGATTCATCGGAAACAATTCCCCGGCAAGATCTTCACGAACGAAGAATGCATTGAGACCGGTGAGTGAACATCCGACGAGTCGGTAACCCTTTTCCAATCCGAGGTGCTCTAGTGCCTTGAGCGATGCACCATAATACGATGTCGAGCTCCACCGATGGTTTGGATCATACGGCATAATCCACGAATGATCGGCGAGATAATGCGCATTGTATTCAATGACAACAACTCGCGGACGAAACTTCTTTATGGCTGACCATACCCAGTAGTCGTTTCCGTCGATGTCGATGGATAAGAGATCAAACTCCGTCGGGATATCCGCGTCACCAAACAGAGACTCAATGTTTTCACTCGTGATGAATGCGTTGCGAACCCTTAATTTTCCATCGGCAATTGAACCTGCAAAATTGCTTTCAATTGTCTCGCAGGCGACGGGATTTCCTTCGATCCAAAAACCAGACCATCCGCGATGTAAAAGGTAGTGCGTGTTGTTTTCAAGCCCGTCTTCAACTCCAAACTCAACAAAAAAACGATCCGTCGTCCCGATCCGGCGAAATATTTCATTGATCACGCCGTCCTCCCCGGTCTGTGAGCACACTTGTTGCTCAAATCGCGCTAGGGACAAGGGGTCAGCAAGGCGAGCGTCAGCGTTCACGAGTTCGAGCTTTAATCGCTCCGCGTGCAATGCCCTTGTGAACCGGGTCTCCCAATACCACGACCGAACGAGTCGAACGCCGGGGATACGATCTGCGAGATTTCGGATTGATTTTTGAAGCGTTCCAATCATTTGAAGGCAGACCTTATAAATTAATTCGGTGGTGGTTTAACAATCAATTGCTGCGGTTAGTGGCGGTTTTTCCCGCAGCACCCTTCGAAACTGCATGGGAACCAGCCAAAGCGTCACGCCCAAAATGCAAACCAAAGCGGCCGAGATGATTCCATCGACCTCAAATTTCCCCACCAACACGAAAGCGAGACACACGGTGCCGACGCCGGCGATAAGAACGGGTCGCAGATGCGGAAATCGATTGCAGGCGATGAGAACACCCGAATGAGCGCCGACATACAAATCCAAGGCTGTCATCACAAGTAGGAAAGCGAGAGTCAGAGGAGGGAGAGGAACGGTCTGCGAACCGACCCATTGCAAAAATGTTGGCAGCAGCAACCAAACACAGGACCCGCCTGCCAACATGGTTGCCATGCTGAGCGCCAATCGCGTGCGAACCAAAGCACGTAACTCATTGGTTTTTCCCGTAGCCCACATGGAGCTTATGGTCGGATATCGTGCAAGCAGCCAACTTTGGGAGACGGAGTGGATCGTAAAGACGATTGTGAAACAGACAGCGAAACTCGCAGAAGTTTCCAATGTCAGCATCTGTCCACTCACAACGATTAAACCATGTGTTCCCAGCCACGTACCCAACATGACCAAGCCCGTTCTCCAGGTAGCAAACCAGATGTCTCTCCACTCTGAATCAATTGCTGAAGCTTGGAACACCTCCGGAAACTGCTTTCGAAAAAGGTGCCTAGACCTCAGCATGGGGTAAAGCAGCGTAACGCATTGCCCGATCGCCAGCGCGATAACTCCGGCTCCGAGCAAAAGTCCTGCGAGCGTGACCACATACGAGGCAAGGATTCCGAAGAACTGCACCTGCTGTGCTTGCCGAACTTTATTCATCCCGACCAACATCGGATTCCAATAGAGCCCAAGCATTCGAATCGAGCTCGCACCTGCCATAAGTCCAAAACTGATGAGCGGAATGGCACTGAACATCGTAGCTTGATGACTTATTGTGAGCCACGTTCCGGCGGCGAGCGAAAGAAGGAGAACTGCCGTCGCCAAGAACGCATACAGCCTGCGCGATGAGATAATCAGCGAATGAATCCGTGAGTAATCCGGAGTGGCTGATGCCAATGCGAACGAAACGTGTCTAGAAATTGCCGCGCTCATACCCAATTCGATCAGCGTAACGCCACCGATCAGGTTGAGCATCACATACCACAAGCCAACCATTTCAGATGGCAGCGTCCTCAAAACGAGCGGAAGTATGAGGACAAAATTGGATAGGCGAATCACCATGACCGCCCAAATCCAAATGACCGCCGAATTCGAAAGTCGGCGGGCTAGTTCGCCAGAGCGTTCAATGATCTGTTGCATGTGGGCTACGAAACGGACAGCCGAATTCAACAATTTTCACCTGACCGATGAGCAAACAAATACTGGGCTCCAAATATGACCGGAGCCGAGGTTTTGAAGCCCGATTGTTTAAGGCGGCCAATCAGATGTGGAAGTTTAATGGGGGCCCAATGGTGGTATTCGCATGCCACATTAACGCGATCAGGAAGCTCGCGGGCGTGATCGCAAATCCACGGCAGGACCTCCCCTTCCGCACCTTCACAATCCAATTTAAAGAATGCAGATTTTGACGTAGACAAATCGAAAAGCAACGGTGCAAGAGTTACGCTGTTTAATGTAACGGCGTTTGTTCCCTCCAAATAAAGACCGGAACTGGCACCGTCCCCCATCTCAGAAAACACAACTGCCCTGCCGTCTGCGGTAACCGGGGCTCGATGCAGAGAAATGTTCTCAATGTTGTTTCGCTTGGCATTTTCAAGCAGAACATTTCCGTGCCTATGAGACGGTTCGAAAGCATGAATCTTGGCTCGAGGATGACAATATGCTGCGAAACATGAAAACGATCCAATGTTCGCTCCGATGTCGATAATGATATCAGGGGCGTTAACTTTGCGAATCCCATACACATCGGCTATTGCTGGTTCAAAAATCTCCCCCCAGCACGTTTTCAAGCTTCCAAGTGATCGAAGGCGCAGGCCATTTCGCAAACACACCTCGGTCGGACTGCCCGACTGGCGAATACTAGCTTTGGCGAGCAATAGTTCCGGCCAATTTCTGCACCGAGTGATTACGGTCGATAGGGTTATTATCTTTCGCAGGATGGTGGAGATGCTATTCATAACCGACGTTGCAAGCGAGCGAGTGTGTGGGTTACTCGGTCTAGGTCCCTTTTTGCCCCTGCTGCGTGCAAGAACCAGTTTTCGCGGCAGATCCGCTCTAGTGCCCGTATCATTGGGGGGTATCGCAGTTGCCATGCGAATTCTTTGATGATTTTGTGATCGACCATCCAACTCGGCAGGTCTCTGAGCAGGAGTGTCCCTACCACTGCATTAAACCGGTCATCCAGCGGATGGCCACATCCGCTCTCAGCAATCTCGCGAGACAGGGCAGGCATTTCGTACATGCCGGATTCTGGGTAGTGTGACGCTAACTGGAGGATTTGACGATGCTTTTGCTCAAGACATAGGACGCCTGTCTGAGCAATGATTGCCGCAGGAGAGAGGGAAAACGACTGATACCAAGAGACCTCATTTCCTCGGCATTCGGGGGCACGAACAAATCCAAGCCTACCGCTCGGAAGGTCGTTCAAGATTGGTAGTGCATTTTCGCGTATGACAATATCCGAATCAACAAAAACAACGCGGTCGTAACATTGGAGAATAGGCAAATCGAGTAGAAATAGCTTTTGCCAAGCGAGGCTTTTGCCATCAAGAGCTCGAATCGGCTTGTCCAAGATGACGAGTTCGTATCCGCAGCGTTTCGTATAACTCTCCCACCCGAGCTTGCAGTGCGTAGCGAACAGCTTTTCATAACGCTCGCCGATGGCAAAAGTAACTAAAGCAGTGCGCATAAGTCAGAGATCCAGCGTTCCGGCTAGAGTGATTGGCTTCGTTGCAGAAGCGAGAATCCGTGACGCAGGGTGCTTTTTGAAGTGAGGGTGACGACTCCGAACCCGGGGGCCGAACGCGAACTCGGATCGGACACGAACGGTAGGATCTCTGTCGAAATCGTAGCGGAACAGTTTTGCGTTGGGCGACATTGGGTGAAAAAGTCAAAATCTGAAGGGTTGATAGTAGACGAAAAGATCACCGGTGCATATGTGGTTTTATGCTTGAAAAGGACTTTCTCTAGCTGTCCATCCCGGTCTATCGCCGCTTTCGATTGTGTTTTCCTATGCTGGTTCCGCAGCGACCATGATTTCGGCAAGTTGCGTGCCGACGATTTTGGGCTTCCAGGCGAGCAGGCGTTCGGCTTTGGATGGGTCGCCGGCTAGGCGGCATGATTCGATGGGTCGATAGAAACTTTCTGCGCACGCAACCATGGTTTTTCCTGTTTTTTGGTCCCTTCCGACTTCCTGCACACCTTCGCCCTCATAGGCGATTTTGATACCAGCAGCTTCAAAAGCAGCTTGTGCGAAATCCCGCACGGTGGTTTGGGTTCCTGTGGCTAAAATGTAATCGTCCGCTTGGTCGGTCTGGAGCATTTTCCACATTGCGACCACATACTCCGGCGCGTATCCCCAGTCTCGCTCGGCGTCCAAGTTTCCAAGGGTAAGGACTTCGTCCGCACCACGAGCGATACGTGCTACCGAGGCGGTGATCTTGCGAGTGACAAAGCTCTCTCCGCGGCGGGGCGACTCATGGTTGTAAGCGATGCCGTTGCAGATATGGAGCTGATGAGCCTCACGATAAACTTTGGCAAGATGTGTGGTAAATGCCTTCGCGCATCCATAGGGATTCATCGGTCGGAACGGAGTGGACTCAGATTGCGGAAACTCGTCCGGCTTGCCAAAAACCTCCGATGACGCGGCTAGAAACACACGCGGCGGCACATCCATATCACGGATCATCTCAAGCAGGCCCAACGTGGCATTGGCAACTTCTTTCACCGTGGATTCCGGAATGTCAAAACTCAACCCCGGCTGGCTTTGCCCGGCCAAGTGGTAAATCTCGGTCGTCTTGGTTTTTTTAAGAATTCTTCGAAATGTCGTGCTATCGGCAAGATCGCTGTAGTGCAGAAACAGTCTCTTGCCGTAGATCGCCGGATCACTCCGGAGGTGCTCGATCCGGGAGCGCTCCAACACGCTCGTCCTTCGAACGATACCATGCACTTCATACCCATTTTCCAAGAGCAACTCGGCCAAATACGACCCGTCCTGACCTGTTATACCGGTGATAGTGGCAATTTTCATGAATGTTTATCTCTACGAGATGAAGGCCAAGTGTGGCTTGCGGGAACTGAGAGAGGGATAAATGCATCCGGTAACGAAATAAACAGGATTTGTGGAATCTCGTCATATTGCGATGGTGCAGAACCTCTCGATTTCGCCACTAGGAGCATCGCGGATACGGTCCTTATTCTGCGGCGCTTTTGCCGGTGATATTGCGGATAGGACGTTTTGCTCGGCGGATCACACGTGTGTCGAGTCGCTTGCTTCGTAATATTGTTTGGTGACATGTAGAGAAACCTCATTGTTGCACTTACCATCGTATGTTTACGAGCGGGGCATACCGGGTTGCGAAACGGGCGCGGTTCTGAGCTGGAATATGATTCCGACTGCAGAAATAAACAAGACAGCTGCCAAAGGTATCCACGCAGTGAGTGAGAGCACCAAAGGCAGCATAATAGAAATCGTTGAGCCTGGCCTCCAGATGTCGATTGCAGGGATCACAAGGCATTGGCTCGCAGCGGCGAGGACTGCTAGCCCACACAAAAGGTTGAGTAATTTCTTCGAGGGCGCGAAGCGCTCATCCGGATCATCGGCGGCCACCATTGAGATCGTGACACTCAACCACGCTCCGATAATGGAGAACAACAAAAGCCCACATCCTAGTAGAGAGGTTGGCAAGTTCCAAACGGCCCACGCCCCAAATCCAGCAATGACCAATGTGAAGGCGCAAAAAAGCCCGCGGGCATGTCGCAATAACTTGGGTAAAAACTTGTGAATGAGGAACCAGTCAGCTGCATACAACAAGAACAGCGAGTTAAACTTCACATACCGCGCGACTAATCGCTTTGGCTCTGATGCCATGCGAAACAACCACGTTAGACCGAGTTTCTGCATCCATTTCGGAGCATCCTGCTTCCACCCGGCATTCACATCGAAAGCGAAACCCACGTTAAGAATAATTACACCGGGGAGTTGGGATTTCGCAAAGTGGCTGAACGCTTGTTGTTTCGGAGTGCCAAGCCCGAGCCAGAGGAAATTTGGTTTCGCTGCCCGGATTTCTTCGACGATCTCGTCCCGCTCAGATTCCGCGAAGTATCCGTTGCGGGAGCCCACAATCGTAAGTTTGGGATTTTGCGAAACCAATTCTGTCACTAAATCATCCAAACATTCGCTCGAGGCCCCCAGAAAATAGTGTCGAGGTTCGGCGGGGCTGCGATTTAGGAATCGGGCAGTGAACTCTGGGCCGTAAACACGGTCATTCATTAGCTTTTCACCCGCCGCATGATTTACAGACCATGTAAGCGGTGTGCTGTCCGGAATGAAGAAATCCACCGCCGCCGTGGTTTCCCTGAACTCTGGATCGATCAAGCGGGAAACCAAAATGTGCGTATTGGTGAAATCAAGCACGATTGCGGCGGGCCGTTCGTCAGCAGCGCAGACAAGCCGGAGCAAATACTCCGCTAATTCATCGTAACTCGTCGGAGTCAGCTCTGTCTCACAGAATGTTACTGGTGGGTGCATGGATATCCGGCAACGAAGAGTTGATTTGAAGTCGAAGAATACACGAAAGCCAGCATTGGTGCCAGAAACGAATGCGTCCCAGAGCGTCCGAAAACAACCGCTTCACTCGGTGTCCTCGGTTGAAGCCAGCGTTTTACTCAACAGTGGCTAGTTTGGGGTTACACTACCGAGTCTTCGAACTCGTGCGCACTATTCTGCATTCGTCCTCTCGCTTTCAGGGCGTCGGCCACTGAGTATAGTTCTCGTATGAGGGTTCAGCGCTATTTCCAGTGGAATGATTCTCCCGCAACTGCAACGGATGCGGAGCAACGGCCAGGCCAGCAAACGCAGGACTGCGGAGGAACTCTGAACCCAGAATTCGCAATTGAATTTACCATGAAGGGCATGAAGTTCAATGCCTTATGCAAAATCAGGACCATTCATCTCGTTCACCCAATGGGTGAACGCAAGTCCGCTTGGTCGGATCGGCGGTTAGACAAGTCATTTCTTCATGTCCTTCCCGGTCTTCATGGTAAAAACTGGCATTTTCAGGCCTTCCAACTGCGGGATTTAGGTTAATCGAATGGTATCCGACGGGCCGCCTCCCAAGGTAATATGGCTCAGAATCGGCGACATGCGGCGCAGACAACTTGAGAGTTTTTTCCAGTCGAGCTGGCCCACGATTTCATCTCTTCTTGATGAATTTGACATGGTCCAAGTATTCGCAGACCGCCTGGAGGGGCTTAGCTTTTCCTTGGATTAGTCGTGCTGAAGCAAGCGGAGATGCGAAAACCTGAGCATCGGCGCGTGTTTCAGTGGGAACGTTTTGGTGGTTGAAAAGGTGGACGCTGCCGCTGCGTGGTTATCGATAATTCTTCCACTTCAAAAACTTTCGCACCTTTCTACTTTTCACTAATCGCCACCCGTAACTCGCTACTCGCCACTCGCCACCCGGCGTAATGCGATCTTGCCCGCTATCGCAGGGGAGCGGATGCGGTCACAACGGAGCCGCCGGGAGGCGAGCGACATAGCCTGCCGGCAGGCAGCCCGACAGGGCGGAGTCACTGGAGTGACGACGGCAACCTGGAAGCATGTGCTACCTTCCGTATCGCTTTTTCAGCTTTCAAGTTTCAAGTTTCAAGTCTCATATCTCCTTCCTTCCTCTTATGAATAGATTCCGCGACATCCTCACGTGCTTGGTTGTGTTACTGGCCGTGACATTCTTCGACTATGCGACCGGGTATGAAGTTTCGAGTTTTCCGCTATACCTGATCCCGATTGTTCTGACGGTATTTTATTTTGGGGCGAAGATTGGATTTGGCACGGTGGTGGTGGTGACGGCGGTGTGGACGACCAATGATTTTCTTACGGGGCATGTTTACAGCTATGAGGCGATCCGGTATTGGAATGCGGCTGCGCGGTTTGTGGTGTATGGCTTGGTTGTTTATGGCCTCAGTGTTTACATGAAAGCCTTGGCTGCCCATCGGAGGCGCGTGGAAGACCTTCGCCGGCTTCTTCCCATCTGCTCCACCTGCGGAAAAATCATGTCGAAAGACGGAACGTGGAAAACACCGCAGGAGATTTTGTCATTAGTCGACAAACCGGGCCACTCGCAGGGGAGTTCGGGGTGCGATCACAAACCAATGACTAATACGGGCGGGGCCGCCTGATGCATTCCAAGATGCACTTAAAAATCCTCCATGCGATCTCGTCTGCAAACCCGTCCGGCGGCGGGCCAATCGAGGGCGTGCGCCAGCTCTCAGCGGTCAATCACGCGCACGGCCACCAAATCGAACTGGCCACGCTGGATGATCCCGAGTCGCCATGGGTGAAAAGTTTTCCGTTGCCAGTCCATGCACTTGGGCCCGGGGTGACTGGCTACGGGTTTTCGCGGCGTTTTTTGGATTGGATGCGCGCAAATGCCAAAAACTACGATGTGGTTGTGGTGAATGGCGTTTGGGGCTTCAATGCGCTGGGCACGTGGATGGCGCTGCGTAAAGACCGCTCGGTGCCGTATGTCGTCTTTACCCACGGGATGCTGGACCCATGGTTCAAGTATCGGTATCCACTCAAACACCTGAAAAAGTGGCTCTACTGGCCATGGGGGCTTTATCCGGTGCTTCGCGACGCGGATGCTGTATTCTTTACCTGTGACCGCGAACGCGAACTGGCGAGGCAATCATTTTGGCTATACGACTGCAACGAGGTGGTCATCCGATACGGCACGGCCGGCATACCGGACCCGGATTTCGATTACAAAAGTGTCTTTCTTGGTGAGCATCCGTCGGTTGCCCACACGCGGAACTTTCTCTTCATCGGACGAGTCCATCCAAAAAAGGGTCCGGATTTGCTCATCCGGGCGGTGGCCGCCTTGCTTGAAAGCGGCGATTGGGATCGGAAAACGATGCGGGTCGTGATGGCCGGACCAACCGGATTTGAGTATGCTGAAACGCTCAAATCCCTCGCGGAAAGTCTTGGGGTCGAGGAATGTATTTACTGGACAGGCATGCTATCCGGCGATGCAAAATGGGGCTCGTTTCAAGCGGCTGAAGCCTTTGTGCTCCCATCACACCAAGAAAACTTTGGCATTGCCGTTGCAGAAGCGCTCTCTGCACGACTGCCGGTGCTTATTTCGCACAGCGTCAATATCTCGCCGGAGATCGGTGCCGATGGTGCGGGATTTGTTGAAAACGACACCCTCGCCGGAACGGTTCTGCTTCTGAAACGCTGGATCGCACTACCAAACACGATGCGGTGTGCCATGCGGCAACAGGCGCGAGAGACATTTTCAATGAGATACACCGCAGCAGTCGCAGCAAAGGATGTGGAAAGGGAAACCTTCTTGATACTCGCCGCCCGTCGCTCCGCGGCTCACGACGAGGAAGCGCTGAGGGCTGAGAAAATGCCGAACTAAACAGGACGACAGGATCTAGAAGATTAACGGGATAATGCGAATGCGTTTTTCGCGCTAAGACGCCAAGGACAGCAAAGGGGTAACTTCTGATTCTTGATTTTGAATGCTGAATTTT
>JBGSMR010000150.1:0-5760 GCA_041740065.1 Chthoniobacterales bacterium | reverse complement strand
GGGGATTACAAACGTAGGACTGTCCGTAAAATTCTCCAATCGCCCATGGTTGTTCGGTGCCGACACGGTTCATGGCGCAGATAAAATATTGGTTTGCGACAGCATGGGCGGGTTGTTCGAGCTTCCAAAGGTATTCGCTGAGTCCTGCGACGGTGGCAGAGGGATTGAAGACCACCTCCGCTCCGTTGAGCCCAAGGCACCGGGCTCCATCTGGAAAATGTCGGTCGTAGCAAATGTAAACACCGACCTTTCCAAAAGCGGTTTGGAAGACGGGATATCCGAGGTTGCCTGGCCGGAAATAGAATTTTTCCCAGAAACCGGGCAGGCAATGGGGGATGTGGGTTTTGCGATACTTCCCGAGATAAGTGCCGTCGGCATCGATGACCGCTGCCGTATTGTAGTAGATGCCTGCGCCGTCTACTTCGTAGACGGGAATCACCATGACGATGCCAAGGCGTTTGGCGGTCTCCATCATGAGCTGTGTGGTCGGACCATTCGGAACTGGCTCGGTGATCCCGTACCAGTGGGTTTTTTGCTCAGCACAAAAATACGGGCCGTAGAACAGCTCCTGCAAACAAACCATCTGTGCACCTCCCGCGGCCGCCTGTTCGATCATCGGCATGTGTTTGTCGATCATGTGAGCCTTGATCACCGATGGATCCACAGTTCCGCTGTCAGTGGTGGAGGCTTGGATGAGACCGATACGAACATTGCGTGCCATAGGGGACAATGATGAAGCGACAAGTGTGCCAAACGAATCAAATTTTAAGAAAATTTTTGTGCTTGGTCAGGATTTTTGAGATCAAATTCATTGCCGCCGGGTTGGGTTTCCACTATGCCCTTATTCATGTTCCAGCACTCTCGTTCCCTTGCCTGCGTTCTTTCCGTCGCTCTCACCGTATTGGCATCCGGATGTGCTTCGGGGCCAGCGGTGGATTCTCAGATCACCGATGCTCTATCGTCCCGCGGGGTGACTGGAAGCACCTATGAGAAAGTTTACACCGGGCAGGCACTTGCGTACAATGACATCGTTGCCCTCGTGCGGGCTGGAGTGCCGAGTCACATCATCGTGAGTTATCTCCAGAGCACGGAAAAAGTCTATAGCCTGACGCCATCGCAAATCGACGGTCTGACTGCAGCGGGCGCATCCTCTGAGGTAGTTCATTATTTAGGCGAAACGGGAGGCCTCTATGCGTATCAGCCTCCAGCAGCCGCAGCCCGCTCGAAAAAACAGCAAGCGGACCAGTATTATAATACGCCGCTGGCTCAGGACGAGCAGCCGTTTGGCTACAATGAACCGATCGTCGATGGCTTTTATGACTCGGGCTACGAGGAGTCGGTTTATAGTCCGTTCTCGATGAACTGACCGGTCAATCCCGTCGGCTCCGGCAGCATTGATATCATCTGCTGATCGCGTATTCCTGAGAAATTCGATGATTGCCCCCCTATTTATCACCCAATGAACCTAATCAAGTATCCTAAAATTGGAATTCGCCCCACGATTGATGGCCGCCTTGGCGGCGTGCGTGAATCGCTAGAAGATCAAACCATGGCGCAGGCTCGCGCAGTGGAAGCACTTTTTGCCTCTGAACTCTGCTATCCGGATGGTTCTCCGGTTCGGTGTGTGATTGCCGATACGACAATTGGTGGTGTTGCTGAAGCGGCTGCGTGCGCGGAGAAGTTTCGCCGCGAAGGGGTAGGGCTCAGCATCACAGTAACCTCGTGTTGGTGCTACGGGTCCGAGACGATGGATATGGATCCGCACCTGCCGAAAGCGATCTGGGGATTCAATGGCACGGAGCGGCCGGGCGCGGTGTATCTTGCGGCTGCATTGGCGGGTCACACGCAAAAGGGAATTCCTGCATTCGGTATTTATGGTCGGGATGTCCGGCCTGCGGGAGACCCGACGATTCCTGTCGACGTGCGCGAGAAGCTTCTCACTTTTGCGCGATGTGGTTTGGTCGTCGCGATCATGCGCGGAAAGGCATATCTTGCCATGGGCGGGACCTCCATGGGGATTGCTGGGTCGGTGGTCGAGTCATCGCTTTGGGAGCAATATTTTGGGATGCGTGTCGAAGCGATCGACCTTTCCGAGTTTATTGGCCGTATGCAAAAAGGGCAATACGACCGGGAAGAATACATCCGCGCGTTGGCTTGGGTGAAAGAGCATTGCCCAGAAGGCAAAGATTTTAACGGCGCGTCGAGTGTGCGCTCGCGCGAACAGATCGATAAAGAATGGGAGGACTCTGTCAAGATGGCGCTCATCGCACGGGATCTCATGATTGGAAATCCCAAGCTGGCAGAAATGGGCTTAGGTGAGCAGGCACGCGGGCATTTTGCTATTGCCTCTGGATTCCAGGGCCAGCGGCAATGGACAGACCATTTTCCAAATGGGGATTTCCTTGAGGCGATTCTGAATTCGTCTTTCGATTGGAACGGAAAGCGCGCGCCAATTATTGTCGCAACGGAAAACGATGCGCTTAACGGCGCAGGTATGCTTTTTGGGTGGTTGTTGACCAACTCCGCCCAGGTGTTCGCAGATTTGCGGACGTATTGGAGCCTCGATGCGATTCGGGAAGCAAGTGGAAAAGCATTTTCGCATCCAGCGGTTCCTGATGGCCTGCTTCACCTGATTAATAGCGGTCCTGCGGCTCTGGATGGTACGGGCGAACAATCCGATGCCGATGGGCATCCGGCGATGAAACCATTTTGGGAGATCACCGACGAGGAAGTTCAGGCCTGCCTTGGCGCGACGACCTGGCATCCGTCCATGACAGAATACTTCCCCGGTGGCGGTCTTAGCACCCGATTTAAAACGAAGGGTGGGATGAAGGCGACGATGATCCGGTTGAACCTCGCGGGCGGTCTTGGGCCAGCGCTACAGATCGCGGAAGGTGAGACCGTCGAGCTTCCTGATGACGTGCATGATGCTTTGGACCAGCGGACCAATCCCACTTGGCCAACGACGTGGTTTGCGCCACGGCTTACCGGCGAGGGCGCATTTCGCAGCACGTATGATGTGATGAACCAGTGGGGAGCCAACCATTGCGTGATGACTTGTGGGCATGTCGGGCATCTCTTTATCACGCTGGCTTCAATGTTGCGCATCCCGGTTTATATGCACAACGTGAGTGCGGACCGGGTCTTCCGTCCGGCTTCATGGAATGTCTTTGGCACAGCGGATGCCGAAAGCGCAGATTTCCGGGCGTGCGCGAACTACGGTCCGCTTTACAAATAGCGCATGGCTGCTTCGGAGATTTACATCCCCGATGGATTGCCGCCAGAGAAGGGGCTTTTTCGCACCACGCATCTGGGAATTGGTGCTCATCAAGACGATCTGGAGTTCATGGCTTTCCATGGGATCGCCGAGTGCTTTTATTCCGCAGACCGATGGTTCGGTGGAATTATTTGCACGGACGGTGCTGGTAGCTCCCGTGGAGGGCCCTATGCTAACATCTCGGATGAAGAACTTTGTGAGATTCGAATCCGTGAGCAGCAGCAGGCGGCGGATATCGGACGATACTCCTTTGTCGCGCAACTCAAGTATCCAAGTAGCTCCATCACGCGTCCCTTGGATACTCCCCTAGTCGACGATCTCCGCGATTTGTTGGCCAAAACACGTCCAGATGTAGTCTACACCCACAATCCAGCCGACAAGCACGTGACGCATGTCCGCGTGCTTGTGGCAGTGATGGAGGCGATTAGGCAGTTGCCCGCGAGCGAGCGGCCCAAGCGCGTGTATGGCTGCGAAATGTGGCGTGGTCTCGATTGGCTTGACGATTCAGAAAAGATCGTCATGGATGTGAGTAATCCCGCGCATCTTGCCAGTGCACTCAATGGGGTCTTCGACTCGCAGATTGCGGGTGGCAAGCGATATGACCTTGCGGTAGCAGGAAGACGGAAAGCCAATGCCACACTTCTTGAGGCTAATCAGGGCGATGGGATTTCGGATGCTGCATTTGCCATCGACTTAACGCCGTTGATCGGAGCAGACCCTGCAGATTTGCTTCCATTCACTCTCAGATGCGTGGACCGTCTTCGAAAAAATATCCAAACACATCTCGAAGAAACTCTCTCCCAGTAGGTATGGAGATCATCATTCAACCCGATGCAGATGCTGCGTCAGTCCTCGCAGCTCGACACCTTGCTCGAGTGATTCGAGAAAAGCCTGACGTCGTCATCGGCCTCGCAACCGGGAGCACTCCGCTGCGAATGTATGCCGAGCTGATCCGGTTGCACCAGACCGAGGGGTTGGATTTCTCGCGAGTCACGACGTTTAATCTCGACGAATATTTGGGGCTCGCGCCAGATCATGCAGCGTCGTATCAGCGCTTCATGTGGGAGAATCTTTTCGACCATATTAACGTCGATAACCATCGGGTGCATATCCCGACGGGATTACTCGCGGGTGAAGAAGTCCCTGCCTACTGTCGGAACTACGAGGATGAAATCCGTGAAGCTGGGGGAATCGATGTGCAGGTGCTGGGAATCGGCTCCGATGGTCACATTGGATTTAACGAGCCGGGGTCATCGTTGGCCTCCCGGACCCGCATCAAGACGCTCACCCGCCGCACGCGGGAGGATAATGCGCGATTTTTTGATTCCGCCGCTGAGGTCCCCCACCATGTCATTACGATGGGAATTGGGACGATCATGGAAGCCCGCACCACGGTCCTTCTGGCATTCGGTGGATCCAAAGCGGTGGCGGTGGCGGGTGCTGTTGAGGGGCCGGTGACTGCCAGCAATCCGGCTTCGATATTGCAAATGCATCCGGTGACGAAAGTTTTTCTCGATGAGGCTGCCGGATCGAAATTGGGTCGGCGCGACTACTACCGATGGGTGTTCGATCACAAGCCGGCTTGGCAACGCGACTAGTGGTCTGCAACAACCAAAGGCGAGCGGCAGTGATCGAAATTTGAATGGGTCAAGAAGATGGGCATGGAGGCAATTGCGCGCGGGTGTGCCATTCGTGATTGAACCGCGTGGTCGAATGGGTTTACTATCAGAACGTGAGCAAGTCCGATCCCCGCAAAGTTGAAGTAAAGACCCCTGTTTCGTTGATTTTTGGAGCTGTTGGTATTGGAGTTCTTGTTCTTGGTGTGGTCTTCTACGCGGTGTTTTTTACGGGCAATCAGATCACTGATGCGCGGATGCGTGGTATTGTGACAAAGAAGGAATTCATCCCCGTGCGGGAAGAGCAGGTTGCAATTGGTGCGGGCGGTGTAGCTGCGGCTACATTTGATGGGCGCTATCTGATTTTTGTGGACGTTAAGTTCCGGGATGGGTCAACGAAGAATTACGAAGTGGATCTCCGGGACAAGCAGCGCTACGACAACGTCAAAGTCGGCGACGAGTTTGATGTCGGTGCCTATGTGCAACCGGAAACAGTGCCTTAGAGCGCGGTAGCGTTTTGCTTCCGGAAAAAGATTGTTTCACAAGTCGAACAAAATTTTCGAACATTCCCCGGCGAGTGCTGTCGAAATCATCATCGCCGGACATGTGTCCGCAGCGGTGCAGTTTTTAAAAACCCCACAATAGTCGTATGAGTCGCAGTACACAGGAATTGAATCACGAAGTTCAACAGGCCAGCCAATGGGTGCAGCCGTTGATGCAAGAGATTGGGCGAGTAGTGGTCGGACAAAAGGTCTTGGTTGAGCGACTGCTCACAGGCCTGCTCACAAATGGTCATGTATTGCTCGAAGGTGTTCCCGGCCTCGCGAAGACACTCACGGTAAGGACGCTCGCATCTTGTATCCACAC
>JBGSMR010000139.1:0-3569 GCA_041740065.1 Chthoniobacterales bacterium | reverse complement strand
GTAGGTCCAAATCGCTCACCAGACGACCCAATGCATGTTGAGTCGCTTTCATGCGGGCAAAGCGATTCCATACCAATTCGTCTGTTTCGAGAACCGCTATCGTGTTCTCCATGTCTCGTCGATAACCGGCCCACAGACGTTCGCTGCCTTTTTTGTGTAACCCCCATTCGATTTCTGCGACGGTCACTCGCGAAATGCAGCAAACGGCGTCCCCATGCTTCTGCCATCGCTCCAAAGCTGTCTTGATGGGCTTGGGTTTAAGTGGTTGGGAGTAAACGGAGGTATCTAGAAGATACCGAAGAGGAGGGCTCACGACTCCAGAGGGTCAGATTTGCAGCCGTTGCGAGCCAACCAAACATCGGACAATCCATCATCGGAATCGATGGGGCCGAGCAAGTCCCGAGTTTTACGCAGGCGTTCCAGAATGCCTCCCCTCAATTTCGATGCCGGGTTGGATTGCACCATGACAGAGCGTAGCGTAGCGACGACTTCGACCTTGCCGTGGCGCAATGCCTCCGGCACGGGCAGATGCAATGTTCCGTCCGCTTCCGGTTCCAAGATGGCAGTTACCGTGCTCACGGCAAAAAGAATAACCGAGCCTGCGAAAAGAGTCAATTTCGGTGGTAGCCCGCCGAATGCTCTCACATGCCTATCGAGAATGGGCTCGTAGTGGGCTCAATTTCGTCACTCCGAGGTTCCAGACTGCGGCAAGTCCTCCACCTCTTCGGGACCTTTTGTATCGGAATCTCCGGATTGCAGGATGACGCAATGGAGTAGCTTTAGAACAATCCACCAGACATTCAGAGCCGCGTCACTGTAACATTCCGCTTGGGTAACAAACCCGTGGGCAACTTTGTTGCGAAAAGAAAACCCGTGCTTCTCCACGAGAATACCGCGCAATTCAAAACAGCATTCCTTGCCAAAAATTTGCTCCATTTCCGGTAGCTCGAAGAGAACGCCCAAGGTTTTGACGGGCTGGGTTAGGTCCGAGTTAAGGTTCGAGACGTCCGCCCCTTTTTGCTCAAGCACGTACCGAATCGAATTTTCGATCTGCGGAGTCAACAAGTGACTGGCCAACATAAAATCGCCAGCTAGGCCGAAATACAGTCCATGAAGAAATATGGCCTCGTGACCGGCCGGAACAAACGGACTATGATCTACGAGATATTCAAGATCCTGGAGACGGGGGCGATGCTGCCACCAAATTTGTTGGCGGGCAGGCTCAATGAATACTCGCGCTCTCCAGCTCCACTTGAATTGGGCTGCGTTTTCAAGCATCCGCTTCCACAATTCCTCTTCCTCTTCTTCGCGAGAAAGTCCGAGCAACGATTTTTTATGACCCACCACACGGCCGTTTTCATCCACCATTGTTTCGCCAATCATTCCGAGAAGCGGGGCCTCGTTGATTGCATCAATGGTGTCTTTCCTGAGTTCTTCCAAGTCGAGCAGATCAACGCCCATCGCAAGTCGCAATAGAGCCTCCCGAAAATCATCGGTTGTGACGTGCTTGGCCGCGCTCTCGCGAATTTCACTCGCATCGAATGAAGTCCGGAAGACCTGCATTTCTTCCCGGATATGCTTCTGGTATTCAGCAAGCCTTGCTTTCAGTTCTGTCACCCTGGTTTCATCGGCATGAGCTTGCCGAAGAGCCTCAATGCCTCGGGCGAGGAGATCGCTTGCAATCATGTACGATGGCGGATTGCGTCCTGCGTTATCTCCAGCCTCTTCAACGTAGGTTTCCGCTACCTGCAATCTCACTTTTGCCTCCGTATTTGGATCGTTGGCAGACCGACGAAAGTCTGCTTCTAGTTCGAGGTAGCGCCGACGACGCTCTGGATCGCCACTAAGCAAGGGAAGCTCCGCATGAAGTTTTGTCTGTTCCGCCAACTGGGCGGGTTCGCCGATCCGCAAGCCAAGGATCAAACTGAGAAAGTACCACGCAAAAAAGGGCTCCGTTTGAGCCAATGGATGTTCCAACGTCTTTAACAGTGCGGATTTGGCGCGTTGATACTCCTCATTATTCTGTCCCAACGCTCTCCCGAGTTGGACAGCACGATGGAATAGGCAAACCGCCTCGGTCCATCCTTGATTGACGAGAAGATTTGTAGCTGCCTCCAAATAATCTTCGACCGCTCCTTTGGCGGCCTGGTGCTCACTTCGTCTACGCAACCAAAGGATATCAGCGAGTCTGGCTCTCAGGGTGGCGTCTTTTGCTCTCCCAAGCAGTACAGCTATGGTATCCACGTCAGCTTCGCTCAAGTCGTCGGGAATTTCAGATCGACGTCCCTCCCAAGTCATCGATGCTCGATATGGTTCAGCCCGAATTCCGTATTGCGGATAAAACGAGCATAAAATGCCAAGGCTGCGAAAAGCGGCGGCCACATCCGGATTTTCCGCAGTCTCAGCCGCCTTGAAATACGCTCTATAATAGTATTCGCAGCTTCGGATGGATTGATTTTCAAGAGGCGATTCGATATCAATCTCTGGAAATTCGAGTCCCGTCAGTGGTAGCGCATTCTCTGGGGGCGTATCAAACATGAACCCGATTATACCGCCCTCGGCCAGTTGAGACGACTGAATTGGCCCCTAGGAAAAGAAATATTGGCGCGGTTCGTGTGTCCTCCCGTGATGTCGGCATTTATCAGGATTGCTGAGGCTGCCAATTGACTGGCGTCCCTTTCTCTCCCACATCTTCTGATGCGATATTTTTTTGCTGAGCAAAAAGAGATTGTCTATTGGCTTACCTACGGCGGCCCCGGACGCAAACAAGGAGGGTTGAAACCGTTTGGCGAACTGCTTATCTTTCATCGCGAGAATCTGCTTGGGCTGGATAAAAGGCTGACTAAGTCAACCTTCAAAGCCGACACATACACCGCTAGAGGATCATTACCAATAGGCACGAGTGAAGGAGGAATTCTACTCAAGAGGCGTTCCCAACGATGCCAAGGAAATCACCGAAGATGAGTATTTTCAAATCGTGCGACAATGGTATTCGATAAAAAAATCGCCCTACGGTTGACGGCTGTTGTGAAAGTCCCATCATGGGCCGATGACGAACTCTCAAATTCTGGCAGCTGCGCTCGCTCTGTATCAGTGTGAGCGATTTAGGCAACTCGGTTATAATCTCATTTATCGGCGATCCCCTGGATTCTTCTGGAGGCCCAAACGCACACGGCCTTGGGGACCAAACCAGAAGCCTGACTTGCGGCCTATCGCGCCTATTCCTCCTCTGTTCTATACCTGCTATCTGCAAAAGAGAGAAACGAAAGAGGACGCGTTAAACAGACTGAGAGTTCTCCTCACCGCTTGATTTACATGCGGTGAAGTGTCCCCAAAAGTGTCCCGGCGGGGAGAGCCCGCGGAGTCGTTGAGTATTCGATGTTATTGCTTGATTGCTCTGATAATCAACGTATTATGAGTATCGAAATGGTTCTTCGCTGTTTTCGGTGGAATAAGATGATAGGAAGCAGGGATGACACCGGAGAAATTATTTCATGAGTTGCTGGGGCTTGGGATGAAATGGGCCGTTAAGGAATGCGAATATGATCGAGAGCAGGGAGTGGTGCGGT
>JBGSMR010000130.1:0-4878 GCA_041740065.1 Chthoniobacterales bacterium | reverse complement strand
GAGAAAAATCACGGATCCGCATTGATGAAACGCGCACTTTCGGGGACAAGATATTCATCGTCCTATAAAAAACCCGCATTTCATGATTTCCCCGCACAATCCGTTGATCGTCCAAAGCGACCACACCGTCCTGCTGGAAGTGGACAATCCACTTTACGAGAAGGCGCGGGATGCCCTTGCCCGGTTTGCGGAACTAGTCAAATCGCCCGAGCACGTCCACACCTACCGGCTCACCCCGCTTTCAATCTGGAACGCCTGCACAATCGGAGAAAGCGCAGATTCCATCCTCTGCGCACTCGAACACTTCACCAAGTATCCCCTGCCCGAACATGTGGGAGCGAGCATCCGGGATTTTGCCGGGCGCTATGGTGCACTGCGGCTTGAGCGCGACGATACAGGGCTTGTGCTCAGCGCCCGCGATCCCGCGCTGGCAGAAGAGATCGTGCGCCAGAAAACGCTGGCAGAATTTCTGCCCGAGCGCACCGGGAGCACCACGTTCGCGATAGCGCCTGTCCATCGAGGCCGACTCAAGCAGGCCCTCATCAAACTTGGCTATCCGGTCGAGGATCTTGCGGGTTTCACGCAAGGGGAGGCTCTGCCTATGGCACTGCGCGGGACGACACGCGGCGGTATGCCGTTTTTGATGAGGCACTACCAGAACGACGCGGCGGAAGCCTTTCTTGGCGGCGGCAAGCGCGGCGGCTCTGGGGTCGTCGTCCTTCCCTGCGGAGCCGGAAAAACAATTGTCGCTGCGGCGTGCATGGCCACCTTGCAAACCAACACCCTCATCCTCGTGACCGGCCTGAGTGCTTCACGACAGTGGAAACGTGAACTCCTCGACAAGACCGACCTGCTGGAAGACGCCATCGGGGAATATGGAGGGAGTGAGAGGACGGTGTGCCCGGTCACCATCGCCACCTACCAGATCCTCACCCACCGCTCAGACAAGGATGCCCCGTTCACCCATTTCGGCATTTTCGACGAGAGGAACTGGGGCCTCATCGTTTATGACGAGGTCCACCTGCTTCCGGCCCCGGTGTTCCAGATTACCGCCTCGCTACAAGCCCGCCGCCGCCTTGGGCTCACCGCCACGCTTGTTCGCGAAGACAAAAAGGAAGATGAGGTATTCGCCCTCATAGGCCCAAAAAAATACGATATTCCGTGGAAGGAAATGGAAAAACAGGGATGGATCGCCCGCGCCACCTGCACGGAAATCCGGCTGCCGATGACCAGTTCCCGGCGCATGGACTACGCGGTCGCACCGGCACGGGAAAAATTCCGCATCGCCTCGGAGAATCCGGAAAAGCTGAACGTCGTGCGCCGGCTCCTCGAACGCCATCCCGACGAACCCGTGCTCATCATTGGGATGTATATCGAGCAAATCAGCGAGTTCGCAAAAGAACTCGGCCTCCCTATCATCAAGGGTTCCACGCCTCAGGCGAGACGCGACGCCTTATTCGACAACTTCCGCCAGGGAAAACTCCGCGCGCTTGTTGTTTCGAAAGTCGCTAACTTTTCGATCGACCTGCCAGATGCCTCGGTCGCTATCCAAGTCTCCGGAATGTTCGGTTCCCGGCAGGAGGAAGCCCAGCGTCTCGGGAGGATCTTACGCCCGAAACCGGGAGAAAACCAGGCCCACTTTTACTCGCTCGTCTCCCACGATACCGTGGAGCAGGATTTCGCCATGAACCGCCAGCTCTTCCTCTGCGAGCAGGGATATGAGTATCACATTACTACAGAGCCACCCTCATAGCGCATGAGGAGCGCTCGGCAAACAGAGGCGATGCGGAACGGAACGTACGCGTGTCGCCTCGGATCGCTGCTTTCGCCTTTTCGAGGGCCAGCAATAGTTCGTCACGGGTGAGCTTGTTGCGTTTTTGAACCGATCCTCCTCCAGTTACGCGGCGGTTTTCCACAACGCTCCCGTAGCGATGCTCTTTGTCGTACTTAAATCGTTTGTTTGTACGCAAAAACATACTTTGGAAGATAGGATGCCGCCGGGCCTCGGAGGGCCGAAAATAGTTGTTTTTCCGGAAAAACAGCGGAAGTCGGGCTGGCACCACGAAGTTCAGGAAGATCATGACGTTGCCAGCCCAGGTATCACCAGTTTGGAGCGCGGGAGACCGAAAGAGCGGCTGAATTACTCGACGTAATTCGTGCCGAGGCCCTTGGCATAGGGAGTGGAGACGCCCGATACCTCCTTGCCCTTGTTCGAACCTTCCCCGTCGGTGAAGCTGCGATTCAACATGGTTTCGGCAATAATCCAGCCTTGAGCGGCTATTCCCGCATGCGCGGCAAAAATCTCCGCCTGCACCAGTGCATGGTTATGCCCTTCCTGCGCAAGCTTGCCTGCTGGGTCAATTTCCACCCGGAAGCGATCCACGTCGCGCTTCTCAAAATCACACATGGTGGGATAAATTTCCGTGCCACGGCTGGTCGCGCGTACGAGCTTAAACCCATGCTCTTTGAGGATGGGGTCTATCTCCTGGGCGCGGGCCAAGTAAAAGGATTGCACCAGCTTGATGCTCTCCTGATCAAATTTTTCGAGCGCGGCTAGGGCGATTTGGAAGCTGCATTGTCTTAGGTGATCACTGAACCGCGAGGCAAAAGCCTCACCCACATTCAGATACCCCAGCACTTGACCAAAGCCCTCCGCTGCTTTGTCAGAATGCTCATCGATATAGACCCGCAATGCCCGGGCGCTGTATTGGCCGAAGCTGCGCAGCGACTGAAGACTGCCCGCGTTTCCTTCATCAAAAAGCGACTTTATTGCAATGCCTGTTTCTTTCTCGAAACGTTGGGCCGCGGCGGAGTCAATTTCCGATGCTGAACGATCCACAGATCCATCGCTGGCGAAGGTGGGTCGGACGCCGGAATCGTCAACGAACATATCAAAACCGACGATACGCGAACTGGCCCGGATAGGATTCGGTGGCGCATTGCGTCTCACATGCTCAATCCATTTGTCACTGGCGGGCTGCATATCGTTGGCGTATTGCTCATAGGATCGCAACACCCGGTCAAAGAGCGGCTTTACTTCACCATCCGCGCGTTCAAGGGCGATTTCCTTGATGGTTTTTGCGGGATGCTGCGCCTTGAGCCGTTTCATTTCGGCGATTTTTTCAGCAATTTTTTCGGCGAATTCCTGAGTGCCGAGTTTTTCTTTTCCTCTTGCCTCTTGATAAGTGCCTCTTTTGATATCACCGACATAATATCCATCGGCAAGGACCTCAAAAATACCCGTCTTGATCAACTCGGCGGCAATAATATTTTCCTTGCCGCCAATATGCAGAAGCATCTCTGCCGCAGCATCGATGAGCGCCACCGGATTTGCCTTATTTTGTCCTGCGATATCATCCGCTGTACCACCCATGGTTTCAAACATTGAAACGGACTTAGGGCTATTGGGATTGGTATTGTTTGAACTGACGAGCCCCACACCACCAGTCACTTTGGCGGCGATATCCGAGCCAATATCACCGAACATATTGGTGGTAACCACGACATCAAACTTTTCAGGTGTTGCAGCGATCGCGGCAAGACCGTCATCAATAATCATGAAACTTGCCTCGATCGACCGATCTCCAAGCGCTTCCTTGCTGTAGTCTTTGGCAACCCGTAGGAATGTTTCTTTAAATAGGCCACCAGTAATTTTTAAAATATTCGGCTTTTCCAGCGCAGTGACCCTCTTGCGGCTATCGCGCAGCGCTGCTTCGAATGATGCCCGACAAATAAGTTCGCAGCCCTCCGGCGTCTGATGGCGAAGCGCCTGCGGGTAATTCCGCGCGAGGCGATGTTCGATCGAGGCATAAAGGTCTTCCACGTTCTCCCGCACAAAAAGAATATCTGCACCTTCCATACCAGGCGCGATGGGATTGAGAGTAACACAGCGGCGAATATTGGCGTATTGCTCGAAGGCTTTGCGGATGGTGACATTGCGGCTCGGTTCGTCCCCTTCATCAAGCGTCCTAAGCGCCCCTTTCAGCACGGCAGAGGAACCGGCGGCATCTGAAAGCGTCTTTTTTTCCAATTCTGTTATCATCGCCTTCGTCGCTTGACGCACCTCCGGCCTCAGCTTCGCGAGGATTTTTTTATAAAAATCATTAATATTGCCGCCGGCCCGGGCTTCCTCTTTCGCCTCCTGCTCAAGACGCGCAGCAACAACAAGTGGATCCTCGCCACCAAACTGCGCCGCGTAGACATCGGGCACATTTTGCTTCAGCAGAGGGAATAGATCCTTCGCATCCGGATACCCGAGGATGCCCTCGCCATACTCAATTTCCACCCCAGTGGCCGCTAACACCCGCTTGGTGGCTTCTACACATTCCGGTCCGATACCCTGACCCTTAATTACTAAAATTTTGTTCTTACTTTTTTCCATAAATCAAACTTCCGATCGTTCTGTGGGTCCTGTGTAGCATAAGGAAGCTGATGTTGCGGTGAGAAAATATCACCGGAGCAAAAACAGGGTAAGTGATGGAAGAAATGTCTGATCTTACCGCAGGAGAGGGGTTTCTCGGGCCTAGACGATCTTGGGCGCTCCTGACCCTCCAGAAGCTGCGTGTTACCAGCAGATGCTACTGAGTCACCCTTGGATTTCTCGCGCCGTGATCGAAGGATTTCGAGCAAGGACGCAGGCTACAATCCGCACATCGTCGGTCAACCCGATTTCGGGAACCGAATCCGGGATAAGATCGAAACCCTTCAGAAAGTAATTCAACGCGACTCCCGCCTCGGCAATGTCATTGGGCAGGGGATCCTTGGCTTCTTGCGCAGCGGGCGACGACAGAAATCTATAGAGGACTTTCATTCCGTCGTGCAGGTCTCGATGTTGGAGAGCCTGCTCACTCTGGAGTTTCGCTTCCATTTCTTTTTTCA
>JBGSMR010000126.1:0-4897 GCA_041740065.1 Chthoniobacterales bacterium | reverse complement strand
TGGTTTTTCCTCGCAGTCACACTGCCCGCCAACTGCAGTGCTCCGCCATAGAGGAGGAATTTTTCTGTGAGTGTCGTCTTTCCCGCATCCGGGTGAGAGATGATGGCAAACGTGCGGCGGCGTCCAGCGGGATGGGAAGAGAGGTGGGGTGTGATGGCGGGCATGAGAACTGGATGAGTGTGCTTCGAGCGGAGGATCTGCGGCAGCAATGTTTTTTTACAGATTGCCGGAATCGGACGCAGGTGATACCAAAATCTCTTCCCCTATGAAAATCAAATATCTTGTGGCTGGCGTGATTGCGGTCTCATTCACTGCTGGCGATGCGATCGCTGAAAACTCGCGGTTTTGGTCTTTTTACAATGGTACGCCGACCAATGCCATCGGCAGCGAAGAATGGTGGAATGGCGATGTGATGCTCGGTGACTGGTGGGGAATACGCAATGGTTTCGAAGACACGGGTGTCGAATTCTCACTGACCTACACCAACAATATCGCCGGAAATCCCGTCGGCGGAAAATCCCAGGGTTTCACCTACACCGACAACATCGGATTTGGTGCGACTTTCGATATGGAAAAGCTGATCGGTTGGGAAGGTGCTGCGCTCACGGTGAGCGGGCTCAATCGGTCAGGGAGTAGTCTTTCGCAAGACAATATTGGAAACCAGTTTACCGTCCAACAGGTGTTTGGTGGCCAGACTGCGATGTTCTACGCGTTGTTCATCGAGCAGCGCATGTTTGATGACACAATGACATTGAAGCTGGGACGCTTTGCTACAGGCGATGATTTTGCATCCTCACCGTTGTATTGGTATTACATGAACAACGGCATAGATGGAAATCCTCAGGCGCTGCCGGTGAATACCCAGTTTTCCGCATATCCATGGGCGGTTTGGGCGGCACGGCTTCGCGCTGATATCTCCGAGGAATTTAATGCCATGGCTGGAGTCTACCAGGTTTCCACACGCGTGTTTGATCGTGAGTATCATGGCATGGACTGGAGTATTCGTCCGGACGATGGGGTGTTGATGATCGGACAGGTGGGATGGACTCCCGAGTTTTTTAAGCGTCCCGTGACCACCTCTGCTGCAGACGGGAAATCTACCACGGATCAGAAATCTTTTAAATCGGCGTCGGTCGTGCCTGAAATGGCAGGGTTGCCGGGGCACTATTGGATGGGTGCCTATTATTCCCCGTGGCAGTTCCAGCAATTTGGTAGCGATGAGACGGCCAGCAATTCTTATGGATTCTACTGGCACGCCGATCAAATGGTATTCCAGGAATCGCCCGGTTCGCTACAGGGACTCACGCTTTGGACTGCGTCCGTGCTTTCGCCGCAGCAAAACATTGCGAAGCTACCGTTTCAACTCAATGCGGGTGCGGTTTATGTGGGGCTTGTCCCCGGGCGCGGCGAAGACGCAACGATGCTCGGATTTGTTTATGGAAAATTCAGCCGCGATTTCGCACGCAGCGTGGATGTCAATGGCGCTGGTTTTCCGGAATACGAGATTGTCCTTGAAGCGGGGCATCGGTTTCAGATTAACCGATTTCTCTACGCACAACCGAACGTGCAATGGGTGATCAATCCTGGCGGCACCGGAAATATCCCGAACGCATTGGTTCTCGGCGCGCAAGTCGGCGTCACATTCTGAGCGAGTCAGTGTCATCAGGCTAACACTTGGAGTTGCGCTGCCGCCCGCGAATCTGTCATGATTCTTGACTCGCAATCCTGCATTCCATCGATTACAAAATCTTTTCCAACCAATTACTGCCCAGTGGATATTAAAGAAATTCGTGCCCTTATTGACGTGATGAAGAAAAACGGCCTTGCCGTGTTTAAGATGGAGAAGGAGGGATTTAAAATCACCTTGCAAATGGCGGGGTCTGAGCTCGGGCCGGTGATTTATCAAGCCCCCTCACATGCCCCGCAGTTTCACTCCCAGCCTTCCTCTCTGCCTGCCTTGGACGTCCCTGCGACCGTCAATGCACCCGAATCTAACACCAAGGAGATCGTTTCTCCGATGGTAGGCACGTTCTACCTCTCCCCCTCGCCGGAAGCCAAGGCGTATGTAGAAGTGGGGCAGACCGTCACTGAGGATTCCGTCGTCTGTATCGTGGAAGCGATGAAAGTGATGAACGAAATTAAGGCGGAGGTCGCAGGTACGATCGTTGAGATTGCTGCCGACAACGGCAAACCCGTCCAGTTTGGACAGGCGCTTTTCCGCGTCAAGTAAGCCGCACGGAGCATTCGCTCGCCTCAGTCCCATTATGTTTAATAAAATTCTTATCGCCAACCGCGGCGAGATTGCCCTCCGCATTATCCGTGCATGCAAAGAACTCGGCGTTCAGACCGTGGCCGTGTATTCCGAGCCCGATATCGACTCCCTACATGTCCAGTTAGCGGATGAGGCGATTTGTATCGGACCTGCCGCAAGTTCTGGAAGTTATCTCAAAATCGACCGCATCATCAGTGCTGCCGAGATCGCGGATGTCGATGCGATCCATCCTGGCTATGGGTTTCTTGCGGAAAATGCCCACTTTGCGGAAGTGTGTCAGAGCTGCAACATCAAGTTCATCGGGCCATCTCCGGAGGCGATCCGGTTAATGGGAGACAAAAATTCTGCTCGCGACTGCGCCAGAAAGGCCGGAGTTCCGATTTCGCCAGGAAGCGATGGGACGGTTGATTCTGAAGCCGAGGCAAAAAAGATCGCTCGTCGAATTGGTTATCCCGTGATGATCAAGGCTGTAGCGGGTGGTGGGGGACGCGGGATGCGAATCGCCCATGATGATGCATCGGTTATTCAGGGCTATCACAACGCCCGCAATGAAGCGGAAAAGGCCTTTGGGAATGGCGCGGTTTACATCGAAAAATTCATCGTAAATCCCCACCACATTGAATTCCAGTTGTTCGGTGACGAGCACGGGCGTGTGGTGCACCTCGGGGAGCGGGACTGCTCGATCCAGCGCCGAAATCAGAAAATCATTGAAGAATGTCCATCGCCGCTGATGAGCCCTGAACTCCGTGCAGAAATGGGCGAAGCATCAGTGAAGCTGGCTGAGGCGGTAGGATACTCCAATGCGGGCACGATCGAATATCTCGTGGATGATTACGGCAAGTTCTACTTCATGGAAATGAACACGCGTATCCAAGTGGAGCATCCGATCACCGAGGAGGTGTATGGGTGCGGTCTAGTCAAACAACAGATTCAAGTAGCTGCCGGGGAGCATCTATCCGACTATGTGGTGAATGCGAAAGCGCGTGGGCATTCGATCGAGTGCCGCATCAATGCCGAGGATCCTGAAAAAAATTTCCAGCCTAGCCCTGGCGAGATCGATTTGTATTATGCCCCGGGTGGCCGCGGCGTGCGGATCGATTCTCACGCCTATGCGGGATACCCGGTTCCACCGCATTACGACTCGATGATTGCAAAGCTCATTTGCACGGCTTCCTCTCGGTCTGCGGCGATTAGCCGAATGAATCGCGCCCTGAGCGAGTATATGATTACGGGAATCAAAACGACGATCCCGTTTCAGGCGGCGATCATGCAGAATCCGGACTTCATTGCTGGGAAGTATTCGACGGGATTCCTTGAGAAAATATCACGCGAGGCGGACGCCGCCGGTGTCTAAGTGCATTGGGATCCGAACCTGAGTTGCATGTTATGAGCCACATTGGACCGCATCATCGCGTAGGGGATGATGCCGTGCGTCGTGCGATTCTCGATGCCCGTCTCTACGGCATCCTCGATATGGGGTATGTGGCTCAACAATTTGCAGAGGCGATGGCAACCCGGCTCGTGACGGCTGGAGTCCAAATATTGCAGCTTCGTGCCAAGCATCTGGACCCAGGCACCTTGCTTCCGCTCGCGCGATCCATTGCCACGATTTGCCGCTCGCATCGAGTGCCATTTATTTTAAACGATCACCCCGAGCTTGTATCTGCAGCGGGAGCGGATGGCGTCCATGTCGGGCAGGATGATTTGTCTGTGAGTGATGCCCGCCGGCTTGCCGGGTCGTGGGCCGTTGTGGGTAAATCGACCCACAGCGTCGATCAAGCCATGGCTGCCGCTGCCGAAGGGGCGGATTATATTGGATACGGGCCACTTTTTTCTACTCCGACTAAACCCGATTATGTGCCCGTGGGGTTAGATTCAGTCCGGCAGGTGCACGATGAAATAAATATTCCGGTGTTCTGCATCGGTGGTATTAAACGCGAAAATCTCGTTGATGTAATGACGGCGGGTGCGCATCGCGTGGTAATCGTCTCCGGGCTTCTCCATGCGGAGGATGTGGCTGGGATGGTTTTGGATTGCCGGAATTTGCTTGGGATTCCGGCCTGTGATACAGGAGGATCATCAGCGAATGATTGAATTTCTACAAAAAGGCGGTCCTTTCATGTGGGTTTTGCTCGGATGCAGCTTGCTGGCGACTGCGGTTTTCCTTGAGCGTGCAACATATTTTCATCGGGCAACCGTGCGCGTGGGTGATCTGCTCCGGGGCCTTTCGAATTTGGTTGCGCTTGGCAATTTCTCGGAAGCCGTGACCGAGGTTGCCGCCACCCCTGGCCCTGCGGCGAGTGTACTCCACGCGGTATTGCTCAAGCACGACTTGCCCCGGGAAGAGCTCAAAGATATTGCGCAGGATGCAGGACAGCTCGAGATGCCCTCGATTGAGCGTAACCTCGGATTGCTTGCGACGCTCGTATATCTTGCGCCATTGGTGGGGTTGTTGGGCACAGTAGTAGGATTGCTCCAGACATTTGTGACGATCATTGCGGTAGGAGGTTATGCAACGACTCCGGAAATCGCGTCCGGAATATATTCCAGCCTCATCGCAACAGCAGGGGGTCTCGCGGTAGCTATTCCGACGTTATTAGCTCATCAATATTTATCGTCCCGTGT
>JBGSMR010000082.1:0-5792 GCA_041740065.1 Chthoniobacterales bacterium | reverse complement strand
GGCCAGTTGGTATGACCACGAATGGGCAACCAACCAACTCACTGCGGATCAATCGGGGTGGGATTGGTTCAGCTTGCAATTTGATGACGGCAGCGAGCTCATGTTGTTTCAAATTCGAACCAATGATGGAGGTCGGGATCCGTTTTCGGGGGGGACCTATGTCCGCGCAGATGGCTCGTCCGTGGCCGTAAGGAATGAGGATTTTGTGCTCACTCCGGGACGTATGTGGCGGAGCAAATCAACGAGCGCGAACTACCCTGTCGAGTGGAATCTGAAAATTGCGAAACTCGATCTGGACATGGATATCGCTGCGCGTCTGGATGCTCAGGAACTCGTTCTTACTCCCATTTCCTACTGGGAAGGCTCGATTCGTGCGGAAGGAAAGCTCTCGGGAAAACCTGTGAGCGGCTTGGGTTACCTAGAAATGACTGGGTATGCGGGGCCCATTGTTGGCATGCAGGCGGCTGTCGAGTAAGTGCATATATACGAGTCGCTCAATCGTTTTGCGGGCAGATAAGGACTTTTCCAGATCGGCCGGGTTGGGCCGCCTCTGCGAGGGCGTCGTTCACTCGGGTAAGTGGAAAAAGTGAGCTCACCGGCAGGGTTAGACGGCCAGCCTGCATCCAGTCAGCGAGCATGAGCAGGATGCGGTCGCGCTCTGAAGGATGTGTTTCACCTAGCCAGCTCCGGAGCCAGAACCCACGGAAATTCAACCTGCGAAAAATAAGCAATCCGTTGGGGATTTTCAGCGGTTGCCGCCCCATGGCACCATAAGTCACGATGTCTCCACTGTCCGCGACGGCATTAGCAATCGTGAGTGCCGCCGAGCCTCCCACCGCGTTGAGTCCGAGTGCCGGGCGACTCGATAGTGCCAGCGCTGTTTCAATAAATCGTTCGGGCTCGGTGTGAACGACGTCCGCACCGAGCCCAAGGAGTTCGGCACGCAATTCTTCCCTGCGAACAAGGTTGAGCGTGTGCAGTCCCAGTTCCCGCGCGATTTGAATGACGCATCGCCCGACAGCGGAGTTAGCGGCATTTTGTGCAATCCACGCGCCGGCATCCGGCGTGCCGCGTGAATGAATCATCGCCCATGCGCTCAGTGGATTAATGACAAGCATGCACGCTTGCAGGGGGTCAAGTCCTGAGGGGAGAACAATCACGTTACTTGCCGCCGTCACGCGTAACTGACACCAGTTGCCGGGCTCTATGAGCGCGACCAGATCTCCTACACGGATACCAGTTACCTGATTACCTACCTGCTCCACGAGGCCGCAGGATTCATTTCCCAATATGGCGGGGAGCGATGGGAGCTTCCCATAAGTCCCATCAATCACGTTTAGATCTGCCGGATGCACTGGCGAAGCGAGAATCGAGACGAGCAGTTCTGTGGGCCCCGGCTCTGCGATGTGTACATTTTCGATGCACATCGGTTTTGATCCGGACCCGAAGCTGTGGAGGCGAGCCGCTTTGGTTGAAGTCATGAGAGGAAAAACGCGGCGAGATCCCGGTGCACGCGGAGTGAAAATAAGGGCCAAACGTGCGCTGGAACGTGGCATTTGGACAAGCGGGTGGCGCGATGCCATCGCGCACTGGTCGCAGGAATCACCATCAGGTCCCCGGGCGTCCAGACGGCGAGCGTCTCAACGCCCCAATCGGCAGTATCCACACGCGCGAGAAATTCACACCCTGGTCGCATTTGGGAAATCCCGATGCCTGGCAGCCACCGAGCCAACTGGGATCCTCCGTGCGGCGTATTGACGAATGCGATCTTGTGCACGGCTAGATTCGCGCACTCACACATTGCGGATCGGATCACTAATCCGCCCATGCTGTAGCCCACGAGGTTGACTGCTCCCTCTTGCGCTTGAATGGTCTCTGCCAGCCGCCGACCCTCGCCGACAAGACAGGCAAAGCCGCTGCTATTGTAAGCAAAGGTCTCGACGCGCTCCATTCCTGCCTGCTCCAAATTCCGACGCATGATTTTCAATCTTGCGGGATTTCCCCACAGCCCATCCAAAAGAAGTGTTCGGCAGGCGGGCTTTAGTTTGGGCGGTGCATCAGATCGTGTCATGGAGTCAAAAGGAAAGTCCTGCCGGTCTGCCGTGGTGTCAAAAATATTCCGCATCCCCTCGGGTTCGCCTTGCCTCTGCGGATGGGATGGAGTGAAGTCATGAAAGCATCATGTTGGAAGATATTCGCAAAGTCCTTTTTCACGAATCTACGATCTTGAGCCGCCTCGACGAGATCGCGCACGAGATCTCCACGGATTATCAAGGCAAGGACCTCACGGTGATCGCAATTCTTAATGGGAGCTTCATTTTTATGGCTGACTTGCTGCGACGGGTGCCGCTTCCGCTTCAAGTCGATTGCTTGAGTGTAGCAAGCTATCATGGCACGCGGTCCTCTGGTGAACTTCGCTTCCGGCAGTCGTCGCTGGCAAACTTTCAAGACAGGCATGTCCTTGTTTTGGATGATATTTTGGACAGCGGAGTAACATTGCATGGAATTCGGGAAAAACTCAGTTCCGGCGGCGCATTGAGTATTCGCACCTGCGTTTTATTGCGGAAAGCCGTGAATCGTGCTCGGGAAATCGATGCGGACTACATCGGATTCGACATTCCCAATGAATTTGTCGTTGGATATGGGCTCGACTACCTCGAACGGTATCGCAACTTACCTTTTGTTGGCGTGCTCAATGAAGCCGCCATCGCACGAAAATGACCGTCCGTGTCGAATATATGGGACCGGTCTATGAGGCCACGGGGCTTCATGAAATCGTCGTAAACATTTCGTCGCCTGCGACGGTCGCCATGGTCCTGGATCAACTCTGCATTCAGTTTCCCGAGTTGGCGACGCTCCGGGGGCGGCTGAGCATTCTCGCCGGACTGGATTACGTTGACGAATCGCATCCTGTGTCTCCGTACGAGACAATCTCCCTCACGGTTGAATAGCATTTTGAGTCGATGGAAATCTCCAAGATTCAGGGTTGATTATTCCCTTCGGACGCCTAGCTTCGCGACAGTATATTGCTATGAAATTTTGTGATCTTAGAAAACTGTGCGCCTTATTGGCTTTGGTGTTGGTTTCGGGCTGGGCTGGCGATGTTCGCGCGGCTGAGAGCTTTATCATCGTCGACTCCCAGACTGGCTTTATCCTTGCTTCGAGTAAACCGGATGAAAAGCGACAGATTGCGAGTTTGACAAAAATCGCGACGGCCGTGCTTGTTCTCGACTGGGCGCGCCTTACGACGGCTGATCTCAACGAGCTTGTGGCCATACCGCCGTCTGCAGCGAGTGTGGGCGGTGTGAACCAGACGGGACTCCTTGCGGGAGACATGGTTTCCATGCGGGACCTCCTCTATGCGGCTCTGATGGCTTCAGACAATATCTCTGCGGAAACCCTGGCTCATCACGTGGGGCGCCGCTTGCCCAATCCTAACAATCTTCCGCCAGCACTGAATTTTGTTTCGCACATGAATGGTCTCGCCTTCGAGCTCGGGATGCGGCGCACAAAGTTTGAAAATGCCAGCGGTTTGGATCATATCCCGAAAAGCCTGCCGCACTCGTCGGCGGCCGATTTGGCACGCCTGACCCGGTATGCTTATTCGCAGTCTGCATTCGCGTTCTACGTCACCCAGAAAAAACGGGATATCCATGTCTTGCGAGAGGGGCAGAACATCGACGTCTGGCTGACGAATACCAATTCCCTGATCGGGCAAGATGATATCGACGGCGTAAAAACGGGTCGGACTGCACGGGCGGGTGATTGTATTGTCCTTTCCGCTGATAAATCGCCTGAGACTAGCCAAGAGGGAAGCCAAGTGCTGATTACCCCTCGGCGTGTAATTGTTGTTTTGCTTGGATCCCAGGACCGGGCGGCAGAGGGACTGAGCACCATGCGCCAAGGTTGGCGTCTCTATGACGAGTGGGCTGCGGGCGGCCGTAAAATGCCTAAATCGAAGCTCCTCTGAGCCAAGGCTCGACGCATCACTCTGCCGACTATACGGTCGTGCAATTATGGCAACTAAACGCATTGGGATATTAACGAGCGGCGGGGATTGCCCAGGTCTCAACGCGGTGATTCGAGCAGTTGTTCGATCCTCCGAAAAGCTCGGTTGGGAAGTGGTCGGAATCAAAGGTGGATTCGAGGGACTGCTTCCGCCGATGGATTACATGGCGCTGGATCGACAGAACACCGCGGGGATCATGCATCTTGGCGGAACGATGCTCGGCACGACCAACCGGGGTCATTTCCTTTCCAGAAGTCATCCCGGTACCGGGCTGGCGCCGGATGTGATAGCCAAAGCCCGCCAAACTATGGAAGATTTGGGTATCGAAGGGCTCATTGTCGTTGGTGGGGATGGATCGCTAGGTACAGCGCTGCGGCTTTTTGATGCGGGGTTTCCTGTTATCGGAGTTCCTAAGACCATCGACAACGACCTGGAAGCCACGGCGATGACTTTTGGTTTTGACTCTGCGGTTGCCTGTGTCGCAGATGCGCTCGATCGACTACACACCACCGCCACAAGCCACAAACGCGTCATGGTTCTCGAAGTGATGGGGCGGCATACCGGGTGGATTGCTCTGCATGGCGGTCTTGCAGGTGGTGCGGATGTGATTTTGATTCCTGAGATTCCATTCCACCTCGATAAGATTGCAGACGAAGTAATGCGCCGCGATGAAATGGGTTCTAGGAGTACGATGATTGTTGTAGCGGAAGGGGCGTTTCCCGTCGACGGTCGCCCTTTCCGTCAGTCCTACGGCGGTGGAGAACAGCGGCTTGGTGGCATTGGGGAGTTTGTCTGTCATGAAATCGGAAAGCGCACGGGAAAAGAATCGCGGAATTGCGTGCTTGGCCACCTGCAACGCGGAGGCGCTCCCACGTCAGCAGATCGGATCCTCGGAACGCGCTTCGGGGTGAAAGCCGTGCAGCTCATCGCTGAACAAAAATTTGGGACTATGGTGAGTTACAATAATAATCAGACCGAAGACGTTCCGATTTCTCATGCGGTGCACCGGTTGCGGACGGTGCCGATAACTTCTCAAATTGTGCAAAGCGCCCGCGATGTCGAAATTATCTTCGGCGATTAGTAATCAAAATCGCTCTATGAACTCTCTGGACATCCTTCGCAGTGCGATCCGAGACGTGCCGGACTTTCCCAAACCGGGCATCGTTTTTAAAGACATCACACCCGTGCTGTCGGATCCACACTTGTTTAAATTGGCGATCCAACACTTCGTTCAGCAATGCGCGGGTAAGAGCATCGCCAAAGTTGCGGGCATCGATGCACGCGGGTTTCTTTTTGGCGCCACCGTGGCGCATGAGATGGGCATTGGTTTTATTCCGGTCCGGAAAAAAGGAAAACTCCCGTTCACGACAATCTCGCATAGTTACGCGCTGGAGTATGGCGAGGCGGAGATCGAGATCCACACGGACGCTGTTCATCCGGGCGAGCGCGTCGTCGTTATTGATGACCTGCTAGCTACGGGCGGTACGGCGGGAGCATCGATACGCCTGCTTGAGAAATTGGGGGCACGGGTGGTCCAGGCTCAGTTTCTTATTGAGTTGGCATTCTTGGACGGACGCGCCTCGCTGGATCCCACCCCAGTGCTTTCACTCATCAAATTTGATTAATTTAGAATCCAGGCTGTTTCGCGACCAGAAGCCATAAATCTAAGAACATCGCACGGGATAGATCCAATCTGGTGAGCAGGATCAGAATTTGTGGCATCAAGGCGCACTGCGCGTGATTGTCTCGCGTAGGCGGCCGATCGGAATACCAAGCAAGGTGA
>JBGSMR010000060.1:0-6578 GCA_041740065.1 Chthoniobacterales bacterium | reverse complement strand
CAGGCCGTAAACCCATTGAGCATCCAGCATGAGGCTGAGCGTTTGTTCTATCGCGCGGCGGAAATCCGCCGGCGTGCACGGCTCGTGAATGCACGACTCAAGCCGGATCTTGTGCTTTGTCTGCATTTTAACGCGGAAGCTTGGGGCAATGAATCGCGACCAACACTTTCTGAAAAAAATCACCTCCATTTTCTGGTGACCGGGGCCTTCAGCAGCACCGAACTCGGCTACGAAGATCAGCGGTTTAATATGCTGCAAAAACTCCTGTCCCGCGCGTATCCGGAGGAGTTGGCTGTCACCGAGAGCATGGCCGATGCGATGTCCGCTAATACCGGATTACCGCCGTATCAATACGTCGGAACCAACGCGATTAAAGTCGGGCGTAGTCCGTATATTTGGGCGAGAAACCTGCTTGCCAACCGCCTTTTTAATGCTCCCGTGGTCTATCTGGAACCTTATGTGATGAACAACCGAGATGTGTTCGCACGGATCCAGGCGGGTGATTACGATGGCGTGCGTGAAGTAGCTGGCGCGATCCGTCCGAGTATTTATCGTGAATACGTGGACTCCGTGGTCCACGGTCTTGTAGAGTATTACTCCCCGAATTAATGAAAACTATTGCCATTGCAAATCAAAAGGGAGGTGTCGGAAAAACCACCACCACCGTGAATCTTGCCGCCGCCCTGGCAGCGCAAGGGGTACGCGTGTTGCTCGCGGATCTCGATTCCCAGGGAAATGCCACCAGTGCGATGGGCCTTGGAGATATCAGCGGTCACAGCCTCTACCATGCGCTCATCGGAGAAAAGGATGCGTCCGAACTCGTCCTTCCCACCCGCATAGACAATCTTTTTGCGATTCCGGCGGATCTGGATCTCGCCGGTTCTGAAGTCGAAGTGGCGCGCATGGATTCACACCTCACTCAACTCCGGCGCGCGCTCACCAAGCTGCGGGACGACAACGCATTCGATTACGCGTTGCTCGACTGCCCTCCGTCGCTCGGGATTTCAATGACAAATGCCATCGTCGCGGCGGATGAGATCCTCATCCCGATCCAGTGCGAATATTATGCCTTGGAGGGGCTTTCTACGCTCATGCGCGTGCTTGGTGACTTGCAAGTGACTGCCAATCCCGGGCTCTCGATCGCAGGCATGGTGCTGACGATGTTCGACACCCGCACGAACCTCAATGCGGCGGTCGTCGCAGATGTTCGCAATCATTTTCAGGAAGTGGCGTTTGACACCGTGATCCCGCGGTCAGTGCGATTTGGGGAGGCACCGAGTTTTGGGCGCACGATTTTCGAACACGACCCGAAGGGATCCGGCGCCTTGGCGTATGAGGCACTTGCAGAAGAATTTCTCAAACGTCAAGCTGCGGGTATTAAGTTTCTTTGCTCAAATTGATCGGATGCAGGCGTGTGATTTTCGATGCAAGCAATTTTTGTGGATCCATGTAAAACGGCACTAATGAATCAAGAAATTCTCGATCTTTTCCGCCAGACCGGCGCCTTGCTGCACGGACACTTTTTGCTTCGCAGTGGATTGCACAGCCGCGAGTTTTTCCAATGTGCGTTGTTGTTGCAGGATGCCCCGATTGCCTCGCGCGTTTGCGGGGAGTTGGCAGCATTGCTTCGTGATCACGAGGCAACGACCGTGATTTCGCCAGCGGTCGGTGGGATCATTGTCGGACAGGAAGTCGCACGGCACCTCGGAAAGCGCCACATTTTTGCAGACAAAGATGGAGAGGGCGGGCTTGTTTTGCGACGCGGCTTCGTGATTTCTCCCGGGGAGCGGTTTTTGGTGGCGGAAGATGTCGTTACGCGTGGGGGGCGGGTGCAGGAAACTATCGACATCGTACGGAAACACGGAGGAGTCGTCGTGGCGGCAGGCAGCATCGTGGACCGCAGCGGCGGAACTCTCCCGGATTTTGGATGTCCGTTTGTCAGCCTAGTGCAGATGACGCCAGAAACATTTGCCAATGATCAGGTGCCACCGGACCTCGCTGGGATTCCGGCGGTCAAGCCAGGAAGCAAATAAGTCACAGACTGCTCGAGATCCAATGCGTCAGTTCCGATAAAATTCTGAAAGCGCACGGACAACTTCGTCGATCTCATCCTCCCGAAGTTCCGGAAAAATCGGCAGGGCGATGGTTTGCTTCGATGCGGCCTCCGAAGCCGGGAAGTCCCCCTCCTTGTATCCGAGATAGGAAAAACACTCCTGGAGATGCAGGGGGACAGGATAATACACGCCGTGACCAATTTCCGCTGCCGCGAGGTGTGCAATCAATTCGTCCCGACGGTCAGCGCGGACAACAAACTGATGGAAAATGTGATCACTTTCAACCTGACCAGCGAATGGCCTCGCAGGCAAAGTCAAGAATTCCGATAAACCGGCCGCCACTATCTTCTTTGCGTAAGACTCTGCATTCTGTCTCCTGGCAGCATTCCAGCCGTCGGTAAACGGGAGCTTAATATGCAGAATAGCCGCTTGGATGGCATCGATGCGGAAATTGCCGCCTACCGAATGATGAAAATACCGCTGCTCCATGCCATGGTTGCGCATGAGCCGAAGTTGCGTGGCAGCCTCATGGGTCCGACAGGTTGCCATCCCAGCGTCCCCGTAAGCCCCCAGGTTTTTCGCAGGAAAAAAGCTGAAATAAGCGTGATCCGCAATAGCCCCAGCCTTCACGGTGCCGCGAGTGGAAGGGTATTCGGCACCGATGGCCTGGGCGGCATCCTCGATTACCTCAAGTCCAAATTCTTCTGCAAGGGCGAGGATCTGATCCATCTCGCAACACAATCCGAACAAATGGACCGGCACAATCGCACGCACGCGATTCCCATTTTTAGTAACGAGCTGCCCGTCGGAATTTCTGCTGCACTGCTCGCGCAAAAAATCCTGTAGCTTGTTCACGTCCAAGTTGAAGGTGATGGGATCGATATCGATAAAAGCCGTTTCGGCTCCGACCCGGTGGATGCAGCCCACGGTGGCAAAAAAGGTATACGGCGTGGTAATTACCGCATCGCCTGGACCAATGCCCAAGGTCATCAAAATGGCTAACCATGCATCTGTCCCGGACGACATGCCAATCGCGTGTCCGCAGCCGATCGCTGTGACTGCCGCTGCTTCGAAAGCATCTACACGTCCGCCGAGAATGAACTGTTGGGAAACAACGACATCCTCTATTTCGCGTAGGAGCGGGTCGCGGATTTGCTCAAACTGTCGGGTGAGATCAAGTAACGGTACACTCACGCCGCGCGCTTAACGAATGATCCCGAATTCCGCGCGGCGGTTTTTCGCCCATGCGGCTTCATTGCTGGCTGGATCTGCGGGCATCTCCATGCCGAAACTTACCGTTTGGATTCGGCTGCCATTAATTCCCATGCCGATCAACGATTCGCGCACCGCTTGGGCGCGGCGCTCGCCGAGACCGCGGTTATACTCCTCGGTTCCACGCTCGTCGGTAAATCCAGCAATGATAAGGTCGCTCGACATCTTTTTCATCGCGGCAGCTACCGTATCGAGCTTGGACAGCTCAGCGCCTGTCACAGTGATGCCGTCGTAGGAGAAATAAATCGGCGAGAACTGGCTACGATCCACGCTGGATCCGAAGAAACTAGCGCCATCGGCGCGATCTGGCAGCGGCGTGCCCAGGACGTAATCCCCATCAATACCCGCATATTGATCGCCCTTTTTATTCGCGCAAGCGGAGAGTCCACAGACGAGGGTGAGAGCAAGTGCAACTTTGAAAAATCGATTCATGGATGAGAGTCTAGGGTGTTCGGATGAAGCTGCCAAGTTAAGGATTGAACGAATTGACAGGTTTTTGAACGAAATCAGCGAGACCAAGTGGGTTCAGACACTTTGCCCATGCCGGTGATTACCGGAACTGAGCGGCCGCTCACCGTATCTAATAACATGAGCGACGATCCGGAGCTGAAAATGATATGCCGTGAATTTGCGCCCCAGACAGGATCCTCACCGCTGCCGAGAGTACGATTCCCTCCGGAGCGGAGGTCGGTGATCGCAATCACGAACCCACCAGAGCGTCCGGAAAAAGCGATCTTATGTCCATCCGGTGACCAGCTTGGTTCCGTCGAATACCCGAATCCGGTGGAAATAGCGCGTCCTGCACCGCCCCCGGAACTAATCCGGAACAACCGGGGGCTACTCCCGCCGTCGTCGGAGGAATAAACGATTTCACGACCGTCAGGCGACCATGAGGGCGAGGACTCAACTCCTCGAGTCTTAGTGAGTCGCCGTGGACCGGAGCCATTCGATCCCATGACATAAAGTTCTGGATTTCCATCGCGACTGACTGTGCACGCGATGCGCCCTCCATCGGGCGAGAAGGCAGCTCCAGAGTTGGTGCCAGGAAATTTCACTATGCGGTTCCGAGCACCGCTCGTGAGGTCAATGAGATAGATATCCGCGTAGCCGCTTTGGTAGCCGGTATAGGCGAGTTTCTTTCCATCGGGACTGAGTGCCGGGGCGACGCTGATGTTTCCATCATTGGTGAGCTGTTTCACGTTCGCTCCATCGTAATCCGCGGTGTAGATTTCCTTCTTTCCGGTGCGGTTGGATACAAATGCGATTTTGGTGTCCGCGATGCCGGGGTTGCCGGTCAGGGTTTCGACGATGTCATCAGCAAACTGATGCGCCACGGATCGCGCGGGGCCTGAGTAGGTTTTAGCCAAGACGACACTGCCATTCCGATCCTTAACCTCACCACGCAAGCTCCCACCGGTCGATGTGCCGCCAGCCACGAAGGCAGAACCACTTTCCGCTCCCAGTGTAAACCAGCCGGAAATTCCGAGGTCATTCTTTAGTACTTGGCTGATAGTTGATGCTTCGGGCCCGGAGATTGCACCGAGGGCTAGGTTGATCGAGTCAGACTTTCGGATGGTGATCGTCGGGGTGTCTTGGCCGAATGCGATCGAGGCAGTCAAAATGACGGAAACGAAGCCGAAGAGTGAGTAGAGAGAGATATTTTTCATGAGTGCCGGTGGGTTTAAAAGAATACCATTGATGCATCGCAAATGCGGCTTCCAATTGCAACGAGCATCCGGTGATTGTTAGTTTACAGCTGCCGGTCGTCAGTTGCCGCTCAGATCAAATCGAGGCATCGATTCGACCAATGGAGTGCCGGGTTCTCGCGGATGCGCTGGATCCAGGACAGATCGGATCGAGAACGTAAGCTCTTTCTTGCCGCGTTGTACTACGACTGGGACAGAGTCTCCTGCGGTGAGAAAAAACGATGCATCGATAATGTCTTCCCGACAATGGATAACCACATCTCCTACACGAAGGAGAATATCGTCGTTTTGGATTCCGTTTTCCGCGGCTGGAGTTCCCTCGAGAAGGCCGGCGACCTTAGCTCGGGGGCGATCGTCTTCGATGATCGGCCGGTCTTCGACGGAAACGCCCACCCACCCAGGACGAATTTCTCCAAATCGTGCGAAGTCAGTGCGGATTTTTTCTGCTGCATTGATGGGCAGCACGTAGCACCCGGTGTTGCTGTCTGTGCCTGCGACGACAATGCCAATCACCTTGCCATCTAGTCCGAGCACTGGTGCGCCACCCAAGCCTGGTTGCACCGGGATACTGGCACGAATATGCGTGGTGCGGAAATAGCGGCTACGGAATTGGCGATCAAACCCTGTAGCCATCCCAAAGGTAAATGTTTCCGCGACCCCGCGGGGATATCCGATCGCAACTAATGGAGCCGCGAGTTTTACCTCCGCTGAATCTCCCATCGGTAGGAAAGGCGTATTCGCATCCACGCGGATCAACGCGAGCCCTGTGCGTCCATCGGCAACCAGCAATCGGGCGGGCAGCTTTCGCAACCCTTGAAAAACGGTGATATCGTGAGCGTCACCGAGAACTCCGGTGACAGTGTAAATCGTTCCCGATGGATCGGCATAGAATCCGGTGCCCGTAAGTCTGCCGTGGCGATCACTCGATTCAATTCGGACGACGGCCTCGCGACCCTGTGCGAACACAGCGGTCACTTTCTCCGACAAGGCTGTTCCCAACGGGTCTTGTCCAGCGATCGCAGTCGTCGCTAGAGTTACAAATGCCGTAACGGCTCTGGGAAACTTCACCATGTCAGAAACTAAACGGCGACTCATAGCTCACCGGTCTAGTTTCAAGCACGTAACTCGGCGGCAAGTTGGGATCCTGAGAGAATGTCATGGGGGTTGGGGGCAACGGCTCAGCAACTGCTATCGCGCCGGACCCGGCAGGGCCATCTAGTCCTGTCAATATGATCCCTGTTGCGCCAGCCCCTAAGACGAGAATTGCTGCGTATGCCATGGTTGGCACTCGCACGCTGTCGAGCCAGCTGGTAACCCGCTCCCAAAGAATTTCATGCAGTGGAACACGGAGTAACTCGGTGCGCTGACGCCGCTGAAACTCGATCAAAAAATCATCAAAATACCCCTCAGGAGGCTTTTCATAGCGTTTGAGGCGCAGGAGTTTCTGGATGTCGGTATCTTCTGGCATAATTGGGTTCCTACGGTCTTCTAAACTCTTCTAAATACGATTGCAACTGACGGTGCGCATAAAACAGCCGGGATCGCA
>JBGSMR010000058.1:0-5425 GCA_041740065.1 Chthoniobacterales bacterium | reverse complement strand
GCGAATCCGAAGACTGCGGCAATGATTGCGACGACGAGAAATACTAATGCGTAATGTAACATGGGGTTTCCTTTCTACTTGGTGGTGATGTGGCGGTGATTTGGGTAAGATTCCAGAGCAGGGCTTAGCTGTTGAGAAGCTCGCGGACTTCCTCTTCGGATTTTCCGAGTTTCGACTTTAGCTTGCCAACGAGTTCATCCTCTTTGCCTTCAACATAAATGAGATCATCATCGGTGAGGGTTCCGTAGGTTTGCTTCAGGCGGCCTTTGACTTGGTCCCACGTTCCTTTGAGTTGTAATTTGTTCATGGTGGTTTTTTTGGTTTGGGTTTGGGGTTTCTGGGTGATTGGGTAAAATGTTTTAACTTGAGGCCGCCGCGAGATCGTTCACTCCGTGACTTAGCCAAGATCCCGTGGCTGTTTTGGTTAGTCGTTTGTCACAGCCGATGGCATCAGCCAGCATCTCGCTGCACTTTTTCTCGATGGTTGAGAGCGCGAGCTTATTGGCAAAAGCTTTGCAAGTGCCGAATCCGGCGATCTCGTAGTGTGTGATGCGCTGAGCGTTTGCAATGAGCGCCGCATCCTTGACTGCGCCGGATTCATAGCCGTCCGCCGTCTCTGCGGCTTCCCGCAAAAGGCCTTCCATTGCTGCACATCGGACTCCGGTCGGGGGAACACCAATTTCGGCGCAGATCTCCTCAATGATCTGAATATGTTCGCATGTGTGAAGTCGCATTGCGTCCACCGTTTCTTCGAGATCGGAATTTTCCACATTGCCCTCCATGCGCATCAGGAATTTGGAGTAGGCCACCTCAGCATCGTACAAATCCCGGAGTTGATCCTCGAGCAAAGTCCGCAGGCTGATCGCTTGCGGAGAAAATGGAAGTGTGTCGGTGGATGGAAGCGGGTTGCTCATGGTGAAGGGCTCAGGTTTGCGTTTAAGACTATTTTATTGGTAGCTCACCGCGTGCCAGTGCCGATTAGAAGATCTTAAGTGCATGCAAATAAAACAGTTAAACAATTCTTCTAGATTTTTTCACCTCAAACACTCTTGCAAAGTGCAATGGATCTGATGGTATCAGTAGGCATATTGCAATGACCTTACTCCTATGATGACAACTGCGAACGGCCGCCGTGGTGAGATCCGCCTAATGATGATGGTGCTCGCATTTGCCGCGATCCTGGCGACGACGAGTTTTGTCCTCAATGGGCTGACATGGATGCGGCTGCAAAATAGCATTCATCGACAAGTGACAGCCAGCCAGCAATTGGCGGAATGGCGGTTTTTGCTCACGACGCTCCTCGATGTCGAACTCAGCGCCCGAGGGTATCTACTTTCCGGGAACGATGATTTTCTGACCATGCAACAGGAGGCCCGGACACAATTCACGGATAAGGCGTTTGAATTGTCGCAATCCGAGGATTTAGCGCCGTGGATGAACGAGCACTGGGCGGATATTCATCCGCTGTCCGACAAGCTTTTTTCCGCGGCCCAGGAAGCGACGATTTTGCGGAAACATCAGGGCCAAAGGGCAGCGATTGCTTTCTTTGAACAGGGCGGATCAACGGATATCCTCTTGGCATTACGCAAAGAATTTGGGGAAATCATCGATCGCCAGGAGGAATCCATTGGCGCACGGAACTCGGAGATGCGATTTGATCTTCAGGCTGGCTTGGTTACGTCCACCGCGACTGGGTTTCTCGCCTTGGGCATGGGAGGCATCGCCTTTCTGCTCTTGCGGCGGGTGCTACGAGAGATGAACCGGGTGGATCGCTACTCGGTGAACGTGATGAAGGCCGAGCGGGCAAAGCAGCAAAAAGATGCCTTCGTCGCGATGATGAGCCATGAGATCCGCACGCCATTAAATGCGATCATTGGTTTTAGTCAGCTTCTGGAGCAGGAGGCAAAAAGCCCTCTGACCCGCCGCTACGCGCAGTCGATTCTTGCGGGAGGGCACGCGTTGCTACAGCTTATCAATGACGTTCTGGACCTTTCGAAGCTTGAGGCGGGAATGATGAAGCTGAGTCCTGATCCCACAAATCTTCGTGAGATCCTTGCCTTTTGTGAGCGGATGTTCTCGGAACAATGTGCGGGCAAGGGCATCGCTTTCCACTCGGTTTGTGGGGCGAACATCCCCGACACGCTCCTGCTTGATGCCCTCCGTCTGCGGCAAGTGCTGATCAATTTGCTGGGAAATGCGGTAAAGTTTACCGAGCGTGGGACGGTCTCGCTCAAAGTCACCGGTGCGCCAAATAGTCTGGCGCCTGCGAATTGGGATCTGGTGTTTTTGATTCAGGATTCCGGGCCCGGCATTCCGGTCGCCGAACAGGAACGCATTTTTGATCCCTTCGTGCAAAGTGCAGACGAGCAGAGCCAAGCGGGTCAGGAAGCTCCCCGGGGCACGGGCCTTGGTCTGAGTATTGTGAAGCGCTTTCTATCGCTCATGGAGGGTCGGGTCGAACTCGAAAGTATAATGGGGGTAGGCACGACATTTCGAGTGTATGTCCCGTGCGTTGCCGCAACGGCGCGAGTCAGCAGCGTGGCCAGCTTGGCGGATGAGGTGGTCGATTTCAACCGTTTGGCTCCGGCCACTATCGTTGCCGCCGATGATAATCCGACCAACCGTGAACTGTTTGAAGAAATCTTCCGGACCAGCCATCACACGGTTTGTTGTGTCTCTAACGGCGCCGACGCGCTGGCCCAGATCGAGCAGATCCAACCGGATATTGTCATGCTCGATATCCGGATGCCAGTGATGGATGGCGCCGAAGCAGCGATGCGTTTGAAGCAAGATCCGGATCGTCAAATGTTGCCCGTGGTTGCCGTCACGGCAGGCAGTCTTGGTGATGCTGCGTCCGGGGACGTCGACGGTCGGTATTTCGATGCATGGCTCAGGAAGCCATTCACTCGCGAAGAGCTGTTTGATCAAATGGCCGTCTTTTTAAAACCTCACGACGGGTCAAGACCGATCAGAAATCAACCATTGCCCCAGGCTGCCGGTCCAGAGGCACTCACAGAACTCCACAGGCTGCTAGATGAAACGTGGCCTGGCGTGAGCGCTCGCATGGTGATCTCAGAAGTCCGCGGATTCTCTGAAACGCTTGATGCTGTAGCAAAAAAATACAACCTCGCCGAGTCGGAGCAATTTGCCCAAGCGCTGCTCGATGCAGCCGATTCGTTCTCGATCCAGGAGATGGCCAACCTCCTTGCGGATTTCCCTCATCTGGTCCAGCGGCACAGCGTCGATCCGGAGGCCCCGTGATTGTTCGCGCTCTCTAAAACTCCACCCACATGCCAAAATCTAAATCCAGCCGATCCGTCATCCTTGTGGTTGATGATCATGAAGAGAACATCAAGGTTCTTGCGAATATCCTGAGCTTCATGGGATATGACTTGATCCCTGCCATGACTGCCAAACAGGCGTTTTCGCGACTTGAGCACACGACTCCCGATCTCATTTTGCTCGATCTCATCCTCCCCGATGTGGACGGCATTACCGTTTGTCAGCGGATTCAGGACATGCCGGCGCTGCAGGGGATTCCGATCATTTTCCTATCGGCCTCTGATGACAAAAACCTCATCGTTAAGGCACTCGAGAGCGGGGGTGTGGACTACATCACCAAGCCGTTTAACAAGGCGGAATTGATTTCGCGAGTTCGCACGCATCTTGCCCTCAAGAATGCACGTGACCACCTCGCTGAACTCGCAGCAGACAAAGATGAGTTACTCCGGATGTTGGCGCATGATTTGAAGAACCACGTTGCCGGAGTCCAAATGGGCACGTCGCTTTTGTTGGACCGGAGGACTCTGGATGCCAGCGACGAGCGGTCGACACGCATCCTGAAAAACGTTTTTGAGTCCAGCGTGCGGATGCTCGGATTCATCAAGACATTTCTCGCCAATCACGCCGGCGTATCATCGGAGCTGGAAGTGAAGCCGGTGGACCTTTGGCAGGTGATTGATCCCGTCGTCACGGGTGTCGAGTCGTTAGCCCTAGCAAAGGAAATCACCATCCATCTTCCGGATGTGCGCACCCCGCACACGATCCTAGCAAACGAAGAAGGGGCTGCCCGCGTGCTGGAGAACCTGCTTGCGAATTCAATCAAATTTTGTTCGCGCGGCGCCGAGATTCGAATGGGCGTCGAGGTTGATTCCCGTGGGCGCACGGTGGTAGCGGTGTCGGACACGGGCCCTGGATTTTCTGAGGACGACGCGACGAAGATCTTTCAACGCTATACTCGCCTGAGCGCCCAGCCGACAGGCGGTGAGCCGAGCACTGGACTGGGACTATTTATTGTGAAGAAAATGATGACAGCTATGGGCGGTAGCGTGGAACTCAAAGCGGGTCCCGGAGCAGTCTTTCACCTTACCTTTGCTGGGGCACCAACCGCCGCCGCTACCACCTAACCATGGATATTCTAGTAGTTGACGACGAAGCGACGATTCGCGAAGCGGCTTTGCAGCTCATTGAGGACGCCGGGCATTACGCCGAGCCAGCATCAAATCTGGAGACAGCTATGGCGGCACTCACTTCGACCACGTTTGACATGGTATTGCTGGATCTGCATCTCGGGGACGAGAACGGCCTGGATGTGCTTCGGCGAATCAGAGGAAAATTCCCTCGCATATCAGTCGTAATGTTTTCTGGAATGGCGACGATTGCGGTTGCGATGGAGGCAACACGCGATGGAGCGATTGATTTTCTAGAAAAGCCGTTCACGCGTGACCAACTGGCTGTGGTACTTCAACGGGTGCGGCGCGTTCGGGATCTTGAGGCGCGCGTCGAGACGCTATCTGTCGAGGCTGCAGGACAAGAGCCTGAACTTCGATACCAAAGCGAATCGCCGAAAATGCGTGATATTTTGGATGTCCTCACGCGTGCAGCGCCCTCCACCGCATCCATTTTACTCCTTGGCGAGAGCGGCACTGGCAAGAGCACCGTTGCTCGTGAGATCCACGCCCGAAGCAATCGTAAAGATAAACCCTTTGTTACGATTAACTGTCCCGCGCTGAGTCGTGAGCTTCTGGAGAGCGAGCTGTTCGGACATGTGCGTGGCGCGTTCACTGGCGCGGTCAAAGATACGCGCGGCAAAGTCCATGCTGCGGATGGAGGCACGCTCTTCCTTGATGAAATCGGCGAACTTCCGAAAGAAATTCAGCCCAAGCTTCTGCGACTGCTCCAAGACTGGGAGTATGAACGCGTCGGTGAAAATGCTACACGGCGAGCGGACGTCCGCGTAATCGCGGCAACCAACCGGGTCATCGAAGATGAGGTCCGGGAAGGCCGGTTTCGTGAGGATCTATTCTTCCGACTCAATGTGATTTCGGTTGAACTCCCTGCCTTGCACGACCGGCGCGAGGACATCGGGACCTTTGCCATGAATTATCTGGAATTTTTTGCCACACGGTATGCGAGTGACGTTTCG
>JBGSMR010000045.1:0-1954 GCA_041740065.1 Chthoniobacterales bacterium | reverse complement strand
CGTATTTTTGATTTTGTAGCTCAGACTGACAGGCTTGCCGTCATTGATTGCATCCTTGGCATCTTGAAGCACGACCTCATCCAATGTCCGGTCCTCGGGGCCGTCATTCCGGTCCCGTGTGGCATGAAGCACGGCGCTGGGATCATCCCCGGCTACGTTGACGAGCAACCGGGACAAATCGAGGGTATTGGCTTTAGGATGGTCCGGGACATGGCGCTGCCGAAGACACTGCACCCGACCGACCATCTCATCAATCGTGCGAAAACCGAGTTGCGCCATGATCGAACGGACATCTTCTGCGACGCCGTTAAAGAAGTTCACAACAAATTCCGGTTTGCCCTTAAATTTGCCGCGAAGCTTATCATCCAGCGTGGCAACGCCGACCGGACAGGTATTGAGGTGGCACTGACGGACATACACGCAGCCCATGGCAATGAGGGCTGCAGTGCCAAAGTTATATTCTTCCGCGCCAAGCAGTGTTGCGTAAATGATATCTTCTCCGCAGCGCATGCCGCCATCAGTTCGGAGTGTGACCCGATTCCGCAGGCCGTTGAGCATGAGCACCTGATGGGTCTCAGCTACGCCGAGCTCCCAGGGTCCGCCCGCATTCTTGATGGAACTGAGCGGCGAGGCTCCTGTGCCGCCATCATGGCCGCTGATCAGAATAATATCTGCGTGGGCCTTGGCAACACCGGCTGCAATCGTTCCGACACCTGCTTCGGCGACCAGCTTGACGCAAATCCGCGCGCGGGGATTCACCTGTTTCAGATCGTAGATTAGCTGCGCGAGATCTTCGATCGAGTAAATGTCGTGATGCGGTGGAGGTGAAATCAACGTCACTCCGGGCACCGAATGCCGGAGACGGGCGATGTATGGGCTGACTTTATGCCCAGGCAACTGGCCGCCCTCGCCGGGTTTTGCACCCTGGGCCATCTTGATTTCAATTTCTTTGGCGCTGGCCAGATAGGAGGCGGAAACACCGAAACGTCCAGAGGCAATCTGTTTGATTGCGCTGTTTGCCCAATCTCCATCATCGCGCCGTTTGAAGCGGACGGGGTCCTCACCACCTTCGCCACTATTCGATTTACCACCGATGCGATTCATCGCAATCGAGAGGCATTCATGAGCCTCGGGACTGAGTGCGCCAAGCGACATACCTGCGGTGGTGAAACGGCGGCGAATCTCCTCAATCGGCTCCACTTCCTCGATCGGAATGGGACCTGATGGCAGAGCAATAAAATCCAGCAGGTTCCGCAGGCCGGTGGGACGCGTAGCCAGCACGCTATCGACGTATTTCTTGTAGTCCTCCGCTTTGCCTGCCTTGTCGGCACCTTTGATGCCTACATATGTGTGAAAATTTTGGATCACCGGAGGATTGACGGCATGTAATTCTCCTCCCCGGCGGAAGCGGTAATACCCGGGATCTTCCAATTTACCGGGTTCCAGCGGAACCGGATTCGCATACGCGTGGGCGTGCCGCGCGAGGCTCTCGCCCGCGATTTCAACATAGCTGATCCCTTCCACTTGCGAGGCCGTTCCGACGAAACAATCATCGATGAGCGTCGTGGAAATACCGATTGCTTCGAAGACTTGAGCGCCGCGGTAACTACTGACTACCGAGATGCCCATTTTGGACATGATTTTCAGGAGTCCATTCGGGAGCGCTTCGCGGTAATTCCCCGCAGCCGTGGCGTAATCCTCGGTGACGCTTCCTTTTTCAATCAACTCGCGGATAGTTTCCAACGCAAGGTAAGGGTTGATGCAACTCGCTCCATATCCGATGAGACAAGCGATCTGGTGCACATCGCGTGCTTCCCCGCTCTCAATCACAACACTGGCGCGCATCCGCTTGCCTACGCGAGAGAGATGGTGGTGGACAGCACCCATAACCAGCAATGCAGGCGCGGAAACCGTGGCGTGATCCACACCCCGATCTGATAGTATGACAATCCTG
>JBGSMR010000034.1:0-6433 GCA_041740065.1 Chthoniobacterales bacterium | reverse complement strand
AGGACGGCGAAGACGAGCGTGACCGTTTTATTGCGTATCGACGCCTCGGCGATGTTCATCGATTAGGAGCTGCCATTCGCCGCACTATCATTCCTTCGTTAAGAAACCGCACTCCGCTGGAAACAATCTCATCGCCGGTCTTCAAGCCGGCCCCTCGCACTTCCATCCCTGTCCCCGTGGGACCGACCAACTCGACCTGAGTGGCTGTCACTGACATGGACTCCGGATCGAGCTTCCAAACCCAAGGCGATCCATTGATGGTTGCGACCGCAGACGTTGGAACAAAGAAGGCGCCATCGCTATGGGCCACAATCGCCTCCTCGTTTCGTAGCTGCAATAGCACCGTGGAAGTCATGCCAGGGAGAATATTCTGCCCCTCTGGCGGATGAAGGAGAAAAGTCACGCGGAACGTGCGTGCCGCACGCGTGGCCTCGGTGCTAAAGGATACCAGCTCCAAATCAAAACGCCTTCCTGGAAATGCAGGAAACTCCACCAAAGCATAAAGACGTTCCCTTGCATTTTCAGCTGTCACGCCTTGCCGGGCGAGTGCCATATCCGCTTCTGGAACCTGGATATTTACTTCCAACTTTGAAATGTCCTGGAAAACGAGGATAGGCTGCTTCGCTTGGACATTTTGGAAATTGCTTGCGATCGTCCGAGCGACCCGGCCATCAAACGGGGCAAGCATCTGTGTATCGTCAAGGGCGCGTTGGACGGTGCGCATTGCAGCCTCGGCGACATCAAACCGTTGCTGAAATTGATCCAGTTCACTCTGTGCGATGACGCCCCGTTGTCGGAGTTGGCGGCGGCGGGCGAGTTCGTCCCGAGCGTTGGTAAAATCCGCCCTGGCAGAATCCACCCGTGCGACGAAATTTGCACTGTCCAGTCGCCCGAGCAATGTCCCCTTGGCAGCTACCATTCCTTGCCCGGCGGGGAACTCTACGAGGCGTCCCGCAACGTCGAAAGACATCTCGGATGTCTCTGTTGCTGCGACCTCGCCGGGGAATTGGCGGAACCCCGCCTCAGCTGCACCTCCGAGGGTAAATGTCTGCACCGGCGGTGTTGCTGGCGCAGGCTCCTCAGGTTTTGAGCACCCCGCAAGAGCAAGTAGTCCGGCTGTGGTTGTGATAAGAAGTTTTCGCATGATATTTCCGGAGGAGGATATTACCCTCCCGCCTCTCTCCGACGTATGAACATTTCGCTATCGATGTCACTTCAAAAAGCGCTCGATTTGGAATTGCTTTCATCGCCAACATATGATGCTAGACTTTTCCCACCGGTCAGACGATAGACCTCATAAAAATCTTATGCAAACTGACCTCCCATACGAAGAGATTCTCAACCTGAGACGCAATTCTGCAGCGGATTCGTTGCGTCTCGCCGAAGCGCAGGAACTCGAGCAATTCGTGAACGAATTTTTTGTCAACGACCAAGAACATCCCTGGCACCTTCCGCTCAAGGAATTCATTCAGAAGCACGAGGACGAGCCAATCTATCGCGGCGAAACGGCCGATGGCTATGGATTCGTCTTTTCTCCCTCCGCAGTCAAAGGAATCTGGTTCTGCAACCGCGACCGCGCACGTGGGATTGGATTGCTCGGCCCGGCCGCCTTGGATGCGCTGAAACGCATGGTGGATACTGCTCATTAACCGTCGCGCGCTGATTCTCTTGTCTGCTGCACATGACCGAACCTCTCCAGACGCTACGCCTTGAGATCCGGTCTGTTGATCGCCTGCTCGATGTCGAAGGATCTCCCCTGGTTGGCCCAAGGATCCATCCGGAAGTCGCGCAGACGATCTATCACGATGCAGAGGAATTTCGAGGCAAGCAGCGATTTCGGATAGAAATTTGCGTCCCGCAGGACGACGTCGCGCGCACCGCTGAGGTCGAGGCAGCGATCCACAAGCACTTCAGTAATCAGGAACGCGATGCCATCAGTGAACTCCGTGACACCTTGGGTAATGGCCGCATCAGCTTGTTCATCGCGCTGTTGGTGGTCGCCGCATTGGTGCTGATTTCGGAGTGGTTGCAGTATTTTGGCCAAGGACGACTTCACACCCTACTTGGAGAAAGTCTGATCATTCTCGCTTGGGTCACACTCTGGATGCCGGCAGAGATGCTTTTGTTTGAGCACCTGCCTATCCGGCGGAAACGACATATCTCACACGCTCTCGCCCGCTCGCAGATCGTGCTCGTTGATGGACAGCGCCATCCCGAGAAGGATCCCCACTGATCCTACAAAATCGGTGCCAACAATCTCGCAGCCTGCGCTGCCGCCTTAAATGGCACGGATCGCGAGGTGTAGTCATCGTCTGCGACCTCAATCGACTCAGCAAAATCCCGCTCAAACATCACCGCAATTTCACTGGCAAATTTCTGGTCTGAAACCGCCAGCGTCACCTCAAAATTCAACCGGAACGATCTATTGTCAAAATTGGCCGTTCCGACTGCCGCGAAGTCGTCATCCACCAGCAGCGCCTTCTGGTGCAAAAACCCACCAGTGAATCGATAGATCCGGATGTTCGGGTGGATGAGCCCTTCTAGCAAAGCAAACGATGCCAGCCAGACAAGCCGCTGATCTGGCTTCATCGGCAGGAGTATTCGCACATCGACACCACGGATTGCAGCCAATTGCAGTGCCTGAATGATACCCTCGTCGGGCACAAAGTAGGGACTAGCAATCCACAAGCGATGCTCTGCCATGGTGATCGTATTCAGAAAAAACAACGTGCATCGCTCAAAGCCATCGGATGGCCCGGATGTGAGCACTAATGCCCGCTGACCTTGGACTATGGAAGGTCTCTCCGGCGGTTGCCAATTGCCACCCACGACACGACCCGTCGCAAAATACCAATCTGCAGCAAAACCCATCTGTAATTGCAGGACGGATGGACCCTCCACCCGCACATGGGTGTCGCGCCACCGTCCGTATTTCGGGTTTTTCCCGAGGTATTCGTCACCGACATTGTGGCCACCCACGAATCCCACCTGGCCGTCGATGGCCACAATTTTGCGATGATTCCGAAAATTCAACCGCCAGCGGTCCCGCCACCCGCTGAAGGCGCAGAACGTCGCCATTTGCACCCTGCGTGACTGCCATTTCGCGATCAAGTCAGGTTTCATCGCTGCGCTTCCAAAGCTATCGAACAGAAAGCACACATCCACTCCTGCAGCCGCTCGATCCGCTAGAGCCTCTAACAACCGAAGCCCCAGGCCATCTTCCCGCATGATGTAAAACTGCACATACACACTGCGTTGCGCCTGCGCGATACCTGCAAGAATGGCATCAAATGTAGCCTCGCCATCGATCAGCAGTTCCAACTGATTGCCCTCAAGAAATTCCTCTCCGGCCACATCAGCGAGAGCCGACACCCGGGCCGACCGAATTTCGCGGCGGGGAACTTGGAAGGGCAAAAGCTCCTCGCGCGCGGCATGGAGTCGCTCGTGATGGTCCTGGAGCTTTTTTCTCATCGCCTCCGAATGCGCGTCAAACTTGCGACTCCCGAACATCCAGTAAAGCGGGAGACCAAGCCATGGAAATGCAATCAATCCGATGATCCACGCGATAGTGCCTTGCGCTGTTCGCACGGTAAACAACGCATGAGTAGCGCTTGCCACTGCCGCAATCTCAGCAGTAATAAAGAGCGCGGTAAGGATCCAATTCATAACGGCGCGCTAGCCAAGCGCCGGAGCTTCACGCCTCTTTTGCTTGAGGCATCGAGAGGGCATACATAATCAGCGAAAATCCGAGAAATACGCTGTTGATTCCAAATAGTAAGCCAATCGCCCAATCCGCGTCAGACGGATACTTTGATAGCAACATCGCCCCCAAAATCAGCGCCACAACCGCATTCAATAGCACCCAAATCCAAGCCGGGTTTTTTCCCCGCAATCCGATCGCAAGCACCGCACCAAAAATCCCTTCGGCGATAAATATCGCGGCGAGCACGAGAGTGAGTGCTAGCACGCCCTGAAAGACTTTAACGATCAGCAACAGCCCAACCACCAATCGGAGCAACGCCGAGAAAAAATCCAGCACCCGATGCTTCCGCGCCTTCCCAAAGAAGGCCGAGATCAGTAGCACTGCTCCACTTACCAGACAGAAAATCCCTATGATCTGGGCAATGGCCACCGAGGCCAACCCCGGACGAGCCATAGCAAAAAATCCCACGAGCACCGACAATGCCCCACCCGCATAGTACCACACGCGGCCCTGAGAAAAAGTGTGCGCCAAAGGAGAATTACTCATGGCTGAGGACTTATCACACATCGGTGGATGTTAGCAAACCAGATCTATCCCAGCCATCGAAGGAACTGCTGAATGATGACGGCATTACTGATGTCCACAAAAAACCCAGACACCAGCGGCACGACGATAAATGCCCGGTGTGCCTGGCCGTATTTTTGGGTGACAGCAGTCATGTTTGCCATCGCAGTCGGCGTTGCACCGAGCGAGATGCCGCTGAATCCGGCGCAAATCACAGCGGACTCGTAATCGCGTCCCATCGCACGAAATACGACAAATATCGCAAAGCACACTGCCATCACCAGTTGGACGCCAAGGATGGCGAGAATTGGCCCCGCGAGGTCGACGATCGTCCACAGCTGCAGGCTCATTAGTGACATGGTCAGAAACACGCCCAGCGCGGCATCGGAGATCAGGGCAAGCGAGCGACTCCTGGCGGGCCAAGGAGTTTTAATAAGGTGCGGAAGGGTATTGGTCAGCAAAATCGCACCGAACAGCGAGCACACGAATAGTGGCAAATTCACCCCCACAGCGGTCAATCCTGTTTGCAGGAGGTTGCCGAGTGCCAGACTGATATTTAGCCAGAATAGCGTGCTAAGCAGGTCGAAATATCCAATTTCCTGTTCCTTGGATTCGTGTGTGATTCCAACATCCGGTTGCTTAATCGGTTTTGGCTCGAGTCCATTGCGTTCGATAAGGAAACGCGCCACAGGTCCCCCCATCAGCGAAGCCAAAACAAGCCCCATCGTGGCGCAAGCGATCCCGATCTCCATGGCGTTTGAAATCCCGTGCTGTTCGATAAAAACGGGAGCCCATGCAATGGTCGTTCCATGACCGCCAATCAACGACACCGATCCTCCGAGCATCCCGATCAGCGGATCCAGATCCATCACACTCGCCACACCGACGCCGCAGAGGTTCTGCAGGATCTGATACCCCATGGTTAGAGCCAGCAGCACAAGAAGCGGTTTTCCGCCTGAGCGCAGGGTTTTTAAATCCGAATTGAGCCCGATGGCAGCAAAAAAGTAGAGGAGCAAAAAGTCGCGCGTTTGCAAATTAAATCCAATCTCGATGCCAGTGAACGAATAGACCAATGCCAGCATCACACAAACGAGCAATCCGCTGGTGACCGGCTCCGGGATATTAAATTCCCTCAATGTTTTGGATTTCTTCGTGAGCCACTTGCCCAGTGCAAGGACGAGAATCGCGATGTTAAATGTGGTGAAACTTTCGAACTGCATTCGCGTGATCTATCAACAATTACCCGGAATTAAAACGATCTCCTCATGCTATCCGCACGTGATAAGTTCCAGCCGCTCATTGGCGTTGGGATTGCGTGCCGACGGCCCGGTGATCAATAATAGACGGTTGCACGGGATGCCAAGGATTTTTACTAACGTCCGGGTGTAGGGTGTCCAATCCTCTGGCTCATCTTCCAGATCGACCGGATACACACCCGATGAAAATGCCAGACACTGCATCGCCGAGGGAACGGACCCTAATGCGATAATCCATACGGGCGGCCGCCAGCGTGCGACAGCACGCGCGGTATTGCCGCTGCGCGTCGGAGCAAAAACCACATCGCACTCCGAGAGGTCAATCGCATGTTCGATGAGTAGCCCCTTTTTCCCGAGTCCAATACCTCCAAATTCAATTGCCTTCCACGCCGGCTGCATGTGGGTGGTGTCGCGGTGTTTCTCCGCTGATGCTGCAATCCGGGCCAGCATACTCACAGAGTCCACAGGAAAAGCCCCCACCGCCGATTCTCCGGACAGCATCACACAATCCGTTCCATCCAAAATCGCGTTTGCCACATCGGTCGCTTCCGCGCGGGTTGGCAGCCGCGAGAGGGTCATCGATTCCAACATCTGGGTTGCGGTGATCACCGGCTTGCCGGCATTGTTTGCTCTCGCAATGAGCTGCTTCTGGATCACCGCCATATCCTCAATCGGCACCTCCACTCCAAGGTCTCCTCGCGCCACCATGATGCCATCGGAGACAGCCAGAATTTCTTCGAATCGCTCAACCGCTTCACTCCGTTCGACCTTTGCAATAATAAACGGAGCGTGCCCCATCTCCTTAGCTGCGGCACGCACGGCTTCCATGTCAGCAGCAGTTTCCACAAATGACTGGCTCACGGCATCAACTCCCTGCCCGAGAGCGAACTCTAAACACGCCCGATCGTGC
>JBGSMR010000243.1:0-6962 GCA_041740065.1 Chthoniobacterales bacterium | reverse complement strand
CCCGATATGAAGTCATTCGAACCGGGACTGGATCGATCCGGGCAAGTGCCGCGCGGGATATCCAGCTGCGGAACCAGTATGCGACCATTTACACGGCTGGGGCGCGTATCCCTATGGAGCAAGTTCAAAGCGTTTTTGGAGCGAATGACTTCCGACCGCCGACGTTTTTCTTCACCAATCAGCCGGCGGATTCGAGCGGTCTCGGAGCTCCGCAGCAATACTATGGTCCGTTGTTCAGGGACGAAATCAACCAACCCCGGCGCACCGGGCAGTGGTCTAAGGCTGGCGGCGATATCTCGCTGCTCGCCGGTGCGGATATCGCCCGGGTAACTCGTGTTGCTGGATCGGTGATCACAGACGCCTCCCGGCAATCTCCAAACAATTGGCTCTACCGAAGAGGATTTGTCGACCCGGCAACCGGGAGGTTTGGGTCCATCTCTTCCGATTCGAGCAATACACTGGTCGACCCCGTGGCATCCACCACATGGTTTGTGGATTTCAGCAATTTCTTCCAAGGCGTTGGTGCGCTGGGTGGTGGGAATGTTCAGCTAATCGCGGGTAATAACGTGACGAATGTCGACGCAGTCGCTCCAACGAACGCGCGGATGGCAGGCCGCGATGCCAGCGGAGCCGCGATCGCTCCCGATCCAACCAAGCTTCTCGAGTTGGGCGGCGGGGACGTGACTGTCCGGGCTGGTGCGTCGATTAGTGGCGGAATTTATTACGTCGAGCGCGGAGTCGGAACGCTGGCAGCGCAACGGGAAATTACGACCAACTCGATGCGATCACCTTCTTTCGGTTCCCTTATTGCGTCGAACCCGATACTTGATTCGCGCACTTGGCTGCCGACCACGCTGTTCCTCGGAAAAGGTGGGTTTAACGTCACGGCTCGTCAGGACATCCTGCTCGGACCTACGCTGAACACATTCCTCCTCCCGCAGGGGCTTCAAAACAAAACTTGGTATCGTACGTTCTTCAATACTTATGGAGAGGACGCTTTTGTTAACGTGACGTCGTTCGGCGGTGATATCACCCACCGCCTTACAGCGATCCTGCCGAATAGCACGTCCGCACTCCCGATCTTCCAAATCTGGCAGGATACGCAAAACAAATTCAATTCGACCTCACTCAGTCCATCCCAGCCTACTGGCGATAGCTCAGCGTTCTTCCAGCCATGGTTGCGGCTGGCCGAGCGGGATTTGGGAACGTTCGGTACGGCAGCCACCATTGCGGCGCCAATCCTGCGCAGCACGGCGTTCGGCGGAGACGTGAATGTGGTGGGAAGCCTGAACCTTTTCCCGTCGGCGGTCGGGAACGTTGAAATCCTAAGCGCGGGGCAATTTGTGGGATTACAACCGGTCGGAATTGGCCGCACTCCGGCCAACGAAGCGGTGACTGCTTTTGTTACTGCGCGTATCAATGTTTCCGACGCTCCACCGTCGTCGATCAACGGCATTGCTTCGCCGAGCGGACGCAACATCGGTCTCGCATTCCTGAGTTCCATTTTCGACGAGACGGGATCCTTCACGGGTGTCAATGCGAGCACGCGGGTGAAACAAACGCTGCACGATGCGTCCGTGTTGCATCGTGCGGATTCTGAACCAGTTCGCGTTTATGCGCTCGATGGCGATATCGAGGCACTGACTCTTTACTCGCCGAAACAGACACGCATTCTGGCCGAGCGCGATATCACCAACGTCGCATTTTACCTTCAACATGCCTTCGACGAGAGCATCTCGATCGTTTCGGCGGGACGTGATATCGTGCTGTCCAACGCCAACGCTCCCGCAAGCGTCTTTGCAAATAATCGCTCTCTCGGAAACTTCATTGTGGACCAGCCCCAAACGACCGTTCTGCTCCAAGGTAATTCTTTTGTGACGACGACGTCGCTTTCTGGGGATATTCAGCTGGGCGGTCGCGGATTTCTCGAAGTCCTTGCGGGGCGTAATCTTAACTTGGGGACGGGCCCAAACCTGACCGACGGTCGGGGCGTCGGCATTACAACGATCGGGCGTAACCGGAATCCGTTCCTTCCATTTGATGGTGCAAGCCTGTTGGTTCTCGCTGGAGTCGGTGGGAAAAACGGCGGGCCCGCCGCGGGTTTGATCAACAGTGATCTGAATCTGGAGCCCCTGGCCCTGGATCCGTTGGCCGAGTCTGTTCTCGGGCCCACTCGCGAGCATCAGGCACTAGAGGCATTCAACGGTCTCTTCGGTCGCCTCCGGGATTCTGCCGCCGCCTTCCCTGTGACAGGGAGCTATGATGTTGCTTACGCGCTGATCGATGAAGTCTTCGGCTCCGCCGGTCGGGTCGGGGATATTTTCACCCAGGCCCGAGATATCCGTACTACCAGCGGAGGATCCATCGTCATCGCGGCACCTGCGGGATCAATCACGATGGCTTCGGCCATCTTCGGGAACCCACTCACCCCACCGGGTATCGTGACAGAATTCGGCGGACCGGTTTCGATTTTCACCGAGGGGAACCTCGATATCGGGCAGGCGCGGATTTTCACACTGCGCGGCGGTGACATCACGATTTGGTCATCGTCCGGCGATATCGCTGCGGGCACGGCTGCCAAAACGGTCGTCAGTGCTCCACCGACGCGGGTGCTCATCGACGCGAACACTGCGGACGTTCAAACAGACCTCGGTGGGCTTGCTACAGGCGGTGGTATCGGTGTGCTGGCGGCGGTAGAAGGCGTGGAACCGGGAGCCGTGAACTTGATTGCTCCACAAGGTACCGTGGACGCTGGCGACGCTGGTATTCGCGCGACAGGCGACATCAACATCTCGGCTGTGCGGGTGCTGAACGCCGACACGATTCAAGCTGGAGGCACCACCACCGGGGTGCCATCTGCGCCCCCGGCGGCGATCCCGAATATAGCGGGACTGAGTTCTGGCGCAAGTTCCTCTGCGGCGGCGCTTTCATCGGCAACGGATGTGGCAGACATGGCACGACAGAATCCGTCGAACCTTGAGGAGCCTCCTTCGTTGATTACCGTGGAAGTACTCGGCTACGGTGGCTCGGATGAAGGAATTTAGGTACCGATGAGATCTCGTGTAGCGAGGGTGCAGTCGAACGGCAGTCGCGAGTATTTATCTGAGAGTCGCCCGTGGCCGGGGAATGTTTTTCCGTGGGTGCTGGCTGCTTTGGTTTGTGGATTTCTGCTCGTTGACTGTGGATTTCGCGGCGAGGTGATGCGTCAAATTACTGACGTTCAAACGAACGAAGTTCCGGTGCTCGAATCGAATCTGGCAGCAGGAGCCCGGCTCCGGAATTTTGTCCTTCCGCCGACTGCGATGGATTCGCGCTGGTGGGTGATGCATACCGAGGCCTTGATTCAACAAGGAGCCTGGCGCGTGCGAGAGACCCGGTTGGATAACGCTCCGGCCGGGCGCGAAGTTCACTGGAACAGTGCGATTCCATGGGTGCTATCTGCCTTGGCGGCATTCCACGCGGAGCCGGGTGAGCAGAAGTGGAACGCCGTGGCTCGCGCTTCGTTTTCGTTTGCCCCGCTGACGCTCGTTGCCGCGCTCATCGTCTTTTGCATGGTGGGCGTGCGAGCGTTTGGCTGGGGGCCTACGGTCTTGTTCGTCGCCGCCTTCTGCTTGTGTCCGCTGGTTTATTCGGAGTTTCGGCCGGGACAAGTTGATCACCATGGTTTGGTTGCGGCATTGGCAGCCGCGAGTGTGCTCTCTCTGCTTGCTGGCGGAGCTGGAAACGTCCTGCGTGCGGGCGTTGTGGCGATTCCGGGTTGCCCCTCAACTCGAAGTCTGGAGGTTGCTAGACGACGATTTATCGCAGCGGGTATTTTTGGAGGAGCGGCCCTCTGGGTAAGCGCGGCGTCCTATATTCCGGTGCTCGTTGGCATCGGCATCGGTGCCTTTGCAGCGGCGGCTTTGCGCGACAGAACCGCGACCGAAGCCAGCCCCGGGCTTTGGAGGACGTGGGGAATTGCCGGGTGTCTTACGAGCCTTGCTTTTTACCTGATCGAATATTTCCCGAATCACATGGGCTTTCGACTCGAGGTTAATCATCCGCTCTACGCATTGGCGTGGTTGGGCGCGGGCGACCTGATTTCGAGAGTTTGTGGCTGGCGTGCGGGTCAGCACCCGTTCCCTTCTGGATGGAAGAGCTGGGTGATTGCTGGAGCTTCGATGGTCGCCATTGCCGCGCCCGCTTTGGTCATTGCTACGGCGGCTCATCAGACATTTTGGGTGGCAGATCGATTTCTCCTGCTGCTACACAACGAATACATTCAGGAGTTCCAGACATTCTTCGAAATTTTTCGCGAAAACCCCTCGGTCGTGGCGATTTGGGAGTATTTTGGAATTCCCATTTTGATTCTGATTGGCGCGGGGTTTTTGTTTGGCACAAATCGTATAGCGCCAGCATGGAGGGCGTCGTTTGCCCTGCTTCTTCCTCCAGCGCTCGTGACGTTTGGGCTCGCCCTGTGGCAGGTGCGCTGGTCCGTAATCTCGCTGAGCATATGGACCCTTGGCGTTTTGCTGCTTGCCGCTGCTTACACCAATCGCACGGGACGGCGGTCGAGGATTTTTGAATGGGGAGTGGTCGCGGCGTTCCTTGTTGCGTTTTGTGGGCTGCCGGTGGCTTCGCTGCTTGGTTGGTCTCATCGCGAGCAATTGGCGCACCATTTACCCAAATCAGCAATCCCCAGCGTGCTGGCGCGGGACGTCTCGCAGCGACTGCTACAGGCTTCGCCGGATCGACTTCCACGAATTCTGGCTGCTCCCACGACGTCAACCGACCTGACTTATTTTTCGGGCGCTGAGACTTTAGGCACTCTTTATTGGGAAAACCTAGATGGCTTGAAACGGGCGGCAGGGATCTTCGGGAAGGCAACCGAAGCGGAGGCAAAAGCCGCGATCGTTGATGCCGACATCACCCACATCCTGGTTGCCACTTGGGACGATTTTGGCAGCGCATATGTGAGTCTGTTGCAAAAGGCCGGACTCACGGACGTGAAGCCGGAAGACACATTCTTAGCCAAGCTCCTAACAGAAAAGGAACCGCCCGACTGGCTTCGTCCGCTCTACTATCCTATCCCTGAGGGCTTTAACATCACGGAACACCTGAAGCTCTTTGCCGTGATCCCGAACCAAACGCCCTCCGAAGCGCGGCTGCACCTAGGAATCTATGCAGTGGACGCGGGAGATCGTGAGAGAGCGCTTGAGATTTTGGAGCCACTACTGGTGGCCAACCCTGGCAACCTTCAACTCCTTCGCCTAGTCAACGCCGCACGCAGACTTCCCCGTAACCCCCCAACACTCTCAACCCAACCGACCCATGAAACACCATCTCCGTAAAGCATCCGCCTATATCGTTCCTGTAGCGATAGGTTTGGCGACCATTTTGCAGGCCGCTTCAGGTTCATCTTCGACTCCGAGCGTGTCTGTTACGCAGGCGATCCAGACCGTGCTTGATCCAAACACATCCGCCTCTGCCGCAGAGGGCGTCATCGCTCAGTTGAAAACGGCGGCTGAGGCTGGGGACGCCGAGGCGTTAGGTGCCCTCGGATTTTGTTACGCCAACGGGCGCGGGGTGACGCAGGACGATGCCGAGGCGCGTAAATTCTTTGAACAAGCGGCGAATCAGGGTTCAGTCGCTGGAAAGGGAAACCTCGGGCTTTTTCTCATTCAGGGTCGGGGCGGAGATAAAGAGATTGAGCGGGGAATCTCGCTGATGGAAGAAGCCGCCAAGGCCGGTAATCTGGAATCTCATACGTTTCTGGGGCAGGTCTATTATTTCGGCCTGCACGATGGCGGCAACCCCGATTATCACAAAGCCTACGAGCACCTGCTGCACGCCGCTGAGAAAGACCACGCGGCCTCCCAGAATATGATCGGAGTGATTTTCAAAGATGGTCTGGCCGGCAAGGTGGACACCGATGCAGCCCGCGTCTGGTTGGAAAAAGCCGCGTTCAATGGAAATGGAAAGGCCTGCTTCAATCTCTCAGAACTTTGGAACCCGAACGCCGAAGACCGCTGGGCTCGAATCGAATCGATTCGATGGCTCATCGTCGGCGACAAGCTCGGAGAAATTGCGGCGACGTACCTGCTTGAAGATATTCGTGGCACCGTGCCCCCAGCCGAATTCGCGGTTGCGCAGGATTTGGCGGATACTACGTCTCGTCTATTGCGCGTCAATCCTTAGCCCGAAAACAGCGATTGAAACCCAAACACAAAGAGATTTCACCACGGAGAACACGGATTCTCGCGGATAAGAGATTGGCAGCGAGTGGCGGAAGGGCATGGCCTGATTTTTCCGGCCTCCTTGTTGTTTTAACTGTGTAAATCCGCGTCATCCGTGGTTCAAAAGTGCTTTCCAGGCTTAGTCGAGAACTTGCAAGGCGCGGCCGCGTTGAGCGAAAAAGCGGGGCCTGAGATGGTGAAGAATTATTCAGACAGTGCTTCGACCGCCGCCCGAGTGCTCCACGTATTGAACGCTTCATGGCCGAAAAGCTGACGATAGCGTTCATTCGCTAGCCGAAGTGCCTCTGTCGGATCGCCGCCAGCGGTCTGAATATCTTCAGCCGTGATCGTAGGCCCGGCGTTCTGAGCGTCATTGGCGGGCACGGGAGATGGAGGCTTACCACCGGTTCCCGGATTCGACGTCTCAGCGGTATTGCCAGATTCGTCGACCGAAGTGCCGGCCGCCGGGAACGCAGCTTCGAGAAATTCATCGGCAATCGAATCCAAGGCAGCCGCCTGCGCGGGGCTGCGTGGAGTGGCCGAATCCGAAAAGGTCGCTGGCAGCACCATGCCGCGCGGGACAGCAATCTCGACGACCGTCTCATCGGCCGTGGAAATCTGGTTTGGGATGGTCGTTGGCGGGGACGAAGATACCGTTGGAGTATTAATGACGCCGCGCGGTGCGACTCGAGCATTCTGAGCGACTTGAGCCGTCGGAGCTGCGGACGTGACGAACGAGGTGGATGG
>JBGSMR010000367.1:0-15689 GCA_041740065.1 Chthoniobacterales bacterium | reverse complement strand
GTGCTGTGGAATTGTTCAAAGGGTTGGATGAGGCTCTGTGCTCGATTTCCGAGGATCCTCACGGAACGAAGAAGCGCATCGATCAGGCATGTATCGCTGTAAAACGATATGCCTCCGCGATTCAACGCAAGCCACCAGGCCCGAAAAACGGCTTCGCTATTGGCCAGGAGGCATTTGAATCTCTGCTTCGCGAGCGCCTTGGATTCGACCAAACTGTGCCTGAAATAGAAGCCGATGGATGGGCATTGATCCATCGTCTGGAGCAAGAAATAGCTGACGAGGCCAAGAAGGCCGGATTTCCCGATGCGGAGGCAGCGCTGCGGGCCGGTCCCGAATCCTGGTCTCCGGATGCAGCGCTAATCGATATTTACCGAAACGTAACGCAAGAAATCAAGGACCGCGTAGTCGAGCTCGACCTGATGACGATGCCCGTCTTCGAATCTTTAGAGGTCTTGCCAGTGCCCCCGTTTTTGAGGCATCAATTTCCCACTGCGGCCTACAGCGCACCACCGCCGTTTGCGAAAAAGCAGCAGGGCATATTCTGGGTCAACGACCTCAGTCTTGGCATCAGCGATCCGGCCAAGCGGCTCGCTGAGATCCGTCAACATTTCGGGGTCGAACTGACCGCCGCCCATGAGGCCTATCCTGGTCATCACTTGCAGTTCGCCATTCAAAACCGTCACCCAAGCAAATTTCGCCGCCTCTTTGCCCACGCGATCTTTTACGAGGGCTGGACTTTGTGGTGTGAGAAAATGTGCGTCGAAGATGGTATTGTTGACCTTCCGAATGTCCGGATTCGGCAGCTCCACGATGCGTTATGGCGCGCCTACCGTATTGTGATCGACTGCGGCCTTCACAGTGGAACGCTTTCGTTCGACGGAGCCTGTCGGCTCCTGATGCGGGGGGTCGGATTCACCCGTGGCAGGGCCGAAGGGGATGTAAATTGGTACACATCCTCGCCCACTGTCCCCATGAGTTATTTGCTGGGCCGTCTGGAAGTCGAGCGCCTTCACGCCCATTTCGTCCAAGGCGAAGGGTGGACTTTGAAGCAATTCAACGATTGGATGCTCTCACACGGCGCTATCCCCTGGAGATGGATCATGGATGCCAGACTGCGGGCAAGGGGCAAGTAACTAGAGGTAAGGAATCGTCGCTCGCACGCACACGAGCATATCGATCTGCCCGATAGCGGTCGGTTTCTGTGGAGAGAAAATGGAGAGGGGCAGTTCGCCAGGTTCGTTAAAAGATCACGTTCTATGTTCAAAAAAACTCACCTGATCAAGATTTCTGTCGGATGCGTGATCAGCTTCTTATTTTCATCCTGCGCGTCAGTCAGCGTGAAAGAATCCCGTTTCACGGAGCAAAACCAACCGCTTCGCACCCCATCGACTATTTTTGTTCGTCCGTTTGTCTTTGTACCTGGAGCCTTGCGGGTGGATCGCTCGGGGGAAGATCTCCGCGAATTTGAATCCATCGTCTCAGCACAAATGGCGGATCGGTTGGTCGAACGTCTCGGCACTTTCATCGCTCCAACCCGCCTTGCACCAGTGAGCGACAAGCTTAAGGGTGAGAACATATGGATCGTCGAGGGACAGTTTGATCGACTCAATCAAGGGAGCCGAGCCCTCCGATCCCTTGTCGGATTCGGACTCGGCGGGACAAAAATGGAAACCACAGCCCTCATCTATTCTATCGACAAGAAAGGTCAACGAACCCAATTGGCGAGAATTCAAACGACCGGGGGATCGAATGCGGTGCCGGGTGCTGTTCTCTCAGGTCCGCTTGTCGCGGTTCCAAGATTGATTCTCACTGCAACCACCACCGGGATCTCATCAGATTCCAATCGCACGGCACGGATGATCACCGCGGCATTGTCGGAGGAACTCAGCAACGCTGGAGCCTCTTTGCCAGCTCCCGCCCTTCGACCCAAGCGAATGCAAGACCCGGACTAGCTAGGCGGTTTCGAAAAGGCCGCACTATCGATGACAACTCATTTACTCGCGCAGGTTGATCAACAGAGCGTAGACGCGTTCTGTCGTTGGAAAACTCTCCGGCGGTCAGCAATAACGCCTAGCCCAACGGCAGCAACAGGTTGAACCCGCACGAGCTTCCAGACCGATTGGAACGTGCACCTATTCACTGATTCTTCGGCATTGCCGATCATCGCATAGTTCCCTCGGGCCACCGCTCACGAAACAGTTGCGACATTTGTAACTATTCCCGTGCGCTTCGACTGTTCTGCACTACGTTGCTAGATGGTAAACAAACACCGCACCGTCAGGGATCTGGCAGTACAACCCATCAGATTGTGCTTCACATGACAGGCGGGTCGGCTTTTGCAAATGATACTAAAAAACGGGCCGCTATGCGGACTGGACCGGAATTAATTCTGGCAACCAAGCCGTTTGCGGTGGAGAGCTTGGGGTGGAGTTGGTGGAGCGCGCTATCGACAACGAGCCTCTGGTTGGCGGCGACAGTCGGGACGCTATGGAATGTAAATCTCCTCGCTCAGTTCGCATGTAGCGTGGGTTCGGGGCTTTTGTTCCTCCGGCTGTTTGTGATCTACCACGATCAGCAACATCATGCGATTCTCAGAAAGTCCCGGCTCGCGGAGTTTTTAATGTCGATCTTCGGAATTGTTGCGCTTAGCCCGACGAGTATTTGGCGGAGTTCGCATAACCATCACCACAACCATAATTCGAAAATCAAAGGGTCGCACATTGGTTCGTTCCCGATCATGACGAAAAGCCATTTCGAGAAGGCGTCGAGGTCAACGCGCCGGACGTATCTTTTCACTCGGCATCCACTGACTATTTCGTTCGGCTACGTGTTTATGTTTTTGCAGGGCATGTGCTTGCTGCCTTTCATACGGAAGCCGCGCGAACATTTCGATTGTTTGGCGGCGATCGTTCTGCACGTGGGGATTGCCGTCTGCCTTATCGTCTTTTTAGGATGGGAGAGGTGGTTGCTGGCGCAGACGCTTCCATCATTGATAACGTGTGGATTTGGATCCTACCTGTTTTACGCGCAGCATAATTTTCCGGGTGTTTCGTTCTACGACAAAGATGGTTGGACCTATGACCGTGCGGCATTGGAGTCGTCGAGCTACATGAAAACAGGCCCATTGATGGCGTGGTTCACGGGTAACATTGGCTACCATCACATCCATCATTTGAATGCCCGTATCCCGTTTTATCGCCTGCCGGAAGTGATGGCTGCGATTCCAGAACTCCAGACTCCAAAGCTCACGAGTTTGAATCCATTGGAGATATTGCGGTGTCTCCGTCTGAAGGTTTGGGATGTGGAGCGTCAACAGATGGTCGGAGTAGGGAAGGATTGATTCCGATGATAACAGTTTCTTTCTTAGCCGGCCATGTGGGTGGCGTAGTTGTTGGTGATGGGGAGTTGGTGATCAAAGGCCTCGCGCCAGCGGAGAGCGCCTTGCAGGGCGAGTTGACGTTTGCTGAAAAGGCGACCTATCTGGCCGAGGCGGAGCGGAGTCAGGCCAGCGCTATCCTGGTGGCGAACAGCGTTGAATCATCCACGAAAGTTTTGATTCGGGTGAAGGATCCGCGCGTGGCAATGGCGAAAATTTTGCCGCTTTTTTTCCCTCCAGAGGAATTTTTGGCTGGCGTCCATGCGAGTGCAGTGGTTGATGGCGAGGTGCATCCTACGGCGTATGTGGGGCCACATTGTGTGGTCGCTGCCGGGGTGCAAATCGGCAAGGGGTCGGTGTTGATGGGCGGGAATCACATCGGTCGCGACAGCCGGATCGGACAGGACGTTCGCCTGCATCCGAACGTCGTGCTGTATCCGAAGACACAGATTGGCAACCGGGTGGAGATTCACGCCGGTACAACGATTGGATCCGATGGTTATGGATATGTCTTCGATGAGGGCCGCCATCTCAAGATGCAACAGGTGGGTTATGTGGTGATTGAGGACGATGTGGAAATCGGGGCGAACGCGGCAATTGATCGCGGTGCGCTGGGTGCGACGCGGATTGGGCAGGGCACGAAAATCGACAATCTTGTCCACGTCGCCCACAATGTCGTGATGGGCAAACACTGCCTGATCATGGGGCAGGTCGGTTTTGCGGGAAGCACCAATCTTTCGGACTATGTTATCATTGCCTCGCAGTCCGGCATTGCCGGGCATTTAAAAATCGGAGCTCAGGCGATGATTGGGGCCAAATCGGGCGTCATGCGCGATATCGAAGCTGGCGCTTCGATGTTGGGATCACCGGCTGCTCCGGACAAGCAGACCAAACGCCAGTGGATCGCAGCAGCACAAGTCCCCGATGCGCTCAAGCGCCTCAAGGCGTTAGAGCGGCGCGTTTACGGTTCGGGCGAGCCTTGAGATATTCCGGTTCTCGTGCTGGAAGTGTCGGACTCTTAATCAAAGGATGATGTTATTTAGTTCTTGGGATTAGACTGGTCACTGTGGCTCACGGGAGCTAAAACCGTGCATGCAGAAAAAACCCTTTGCGGAACTTGGACTCTCGCCAGAGATCTTGAAAGCCGTTGAAAAATTAGGCTACGAAGAAGCTTCCCCGATCCAATCCGCAGCGATCCCTATCCTCCTCGCGGGCTCCGACGTGGTCGGCCAATCTCAGACTGGTTCTGGAAAAACCGCCGCATTTGCGATCCCCGCTATCGAGTTAGTGGACCCCAATCTGCGGGAAGTCCAAGTGCTGGTCCTTTGCCCGACACGCGAACTGGCTGTGCAGGTCGCTGAAGAGGTGGCGCGTCTCGCCACATTCAAGCGTGGAGTGCGTGAGCTCCCGATCTACGGTGGTGCGTCGTACGATCGCCAGATTCGCGGTCTCAAGGACGGTTCACAGATTGTCATTGGCACCCCGGGCCGGGTGATGGACCACCTTGAGCGTGGCACGCTGCGCACGGATTCCTTTAAAATGATCATTTTGGACGAAGCGGACCGGATGCTCGACATGGGATTCCGGGATGACATTGACGTGATCCTCGCGCAATCGCCCGCAGATCGTCAGACCGTGCTGTTTTCGGCCACGATGCCCTCTGGCATCCGATCGATCATCAAAAAGCACACCCGGGATGCCGTGGAGGTCAAAATCGAGCAACTCGCGCTGACCATACCCGCCATTGACCAGGTGTATTACGAAGTGGACCGGCGTTCTAAACTTGAGGCGCTCTGCCGGATCATTGACCTTCAAGACATCAAGTGTTCGATCATTTTTTGTGCTACCAAAATGATGTGTGATCAACTCACCGAGCACCTTGTCGCACGCGGATACATCGCGGATAAATTGCATGGCGACATCACCCAGGCGGCCCGCGAGCGTGTGATGAAGCGGTTCCGCGATAAACGCATTGAGTTTCTTGTTGCTACCGACGTGGCTGCACGCGGACTCGACGTTGATGATATCGAAGTCGTGTTCAATTACGACCTCCCGCACGACGGTGAGGATTACGTGCACCGCATCGGACGTACCGGACGCGCCGGTCGCACGGGTCGCGCCATCACGTTTGTTGCCGGTCGCGAAATCCGGAAGTTAGAGGGAATGATTCGCCTCACGAGCGGCCGCATCCGCCGGGAAAAAGTGCCATCGATGGAGGAAGTCGAGGAAAAACGCTCCAACCTCACGTTTGAACAACTCCGCGAAATGCTCGAAAAAGGCGACTATCCGCGCCGTGATGAATTGATCGACCGGTTGTTGGACCAGGGACACACGCCGACGGATATCGCCAGCGCACTCCTCCACATGCTGGGAGGAGAAACCAAGCGTCCGGCATCTGCCAGTGAGGATCTCGCACTGCCTTCTGGAGGCGGACGGGATCGGGACCGCGGCGGCTATGGCGACCGAGATCAAGGACGAGATCGTTACAGCGATCGAAGCGATCGTGGGGATCGCGGAGACCGGGGGGATTCGAGGGAAACCAGTCGCGCCCCACGGCGCGACAGCCGAGACAACCCGTCTGATTTTTCGAGTGAACCAGGTATGACCCGGCTAATTTTCACCGCAGGAAAAATCAACGAGGTGCGTCCCGCGGACTTTGTGGGTGCCATTGCGGGAGGTGCAGACCTTGACCGCAGTGTGATCGGTGCCATTTTTATTCAGCCTAAACACACCCTCGTAGACATTGCTGATGATGCAGTTTCCGTCGTTCTGGATAAGCTCAACGGCATCCGTTTCAAAGGCAATCGGCTCTCTGTTTTTGTACCGGACGCCAAGAGCTAACGGGTATTTCGTGGTCCGAATCCACGAGTGACGATGCCCCGGATATTCTTGTGAATTGTCTCGGTGATTTCTCAGATACAAAGCCGCGCCTAAAAACGAAGGAGTTTTGATGACGTCCTTACGTCCCGTTTTCCGATGCGTGCTTTTAATCGTGGGTTGCTTTTCCGCGCTGCTGCTCATCGTCGGCTGCGGCGATTCCCGGCGGGACGAAGCGAAGGCATTGATTGAAAGCGCGGTCCCTCCGGGCTTGACGCTTGAATCCGTTGACCCGCGGTTTGTCATCAAATCGTTGCCAGACGGCACACGCATTGCGGAAATCCCCGTCTATTACCGGGTGAATGAGGATCGATATTTTGTCCATCGCCTGCTCGCGACACCGCGCGGAAATCTACTCGCCCGCGCAATTGACGATGTTGCCACGTGGGCTGCAACTGAACTTCATCAAGACGATCCAACCCGCGAACAAATCCTTCGCACGCGTGCAGAAATTCCCACGGACACGTTGATTCTGGACCGCGCGATGATGAAGGACGAGCAACTCGCCACTCTGCTCAAAATTACCTGGGCGCCGACTCCGCAGATCACCGCCGGTCTTCCCAAGGTGCGGGGGAGCGAGTTGGCTGATCCTAGTATCGGCGTCCTTGCGGCATCGGAGGCCGCCATGGCAGCCTATCAATTAATCCGCACCTCCATCGAAACGATGGACAACTTGCGCGCCCAGTGGATATCCACCCGGGATCTCCGCACCGAAAAGGATCGCCAGCGTTGGATGAAGGCGTTTGTCTCCGGGGCCGTATTTGTTGGGGACGGTCGACGACTGTTGGTGGTCAAAGGATTTGACTCCGACTCTTCTGCGGAATGGGTCCTTACTTCTGGGAGCGATCCGGTCAGAACGGTCACAATGCATTCCGCCTTTGAGCCGGTGTATGCCGGAGGGTTCATTTTGCGTGTCACGAAAGCGAGTGAGATCCGGCCCTCCGCACCTGGTGAAATGACTCGTCCCCGTCCGATCCTCACGGCGAGCGCAGTTACTGTCGCGCTCCCTGATTCCCAGACCTTGATTCTAACAACTCCAGATGAACGCCTCGTCTTAAAATTTGAGCACGTCGCCGACATGCTGCCACCGGAGGCGGATTAAGTGAAAGCCAGGCTGCTACAAAAACAGGTGCATAAAAATCTGGTTGCTCGTCTTGGTCGTGGATGCTGGCCTGATAGCATGTATTTGAATTGGCTCACAGTTACCGTTTTGAATTTCTACGCGATGGGCAGGGAGAAGAATTGACAGAGGCCGCGGGCAGGCTAGTTTCGCAGAAGCTTATGAATTTAAACAAAATGACGTCCGGTCTTGTTCCGGAAAGCACAGTCGGCGGTTCATCGAAAAACGTCCTCGCCAACGATGTTGAGATCCAAGGGACCATCAAGTTCGAGAGCGAGTTGATTTTTGACGGCAAGATCGATGGAGAAATCCATTCAGAAGGTGCCCTCGTGATCGGTAAAAATGCGGAAGTCCGTGGCGAAGTAAAAACCAAATCGGTAACGGTCCACGGCACCGTGCTGGGCAATATCACCGTGACAGAACGTGCAGAATTGAAGTCGAGTTCGCAACTCACTGGTGACCTCACTGCGGCGCGAATTGTCATCGAAGAAGGTGCCACATTTATCGGAAAATCCGAGGTTACCCCGAACCGCGCCGCGTTGAAGTCCGCTGAACATGCGCGTCCGGGCGCACCTGCCAAGCCTGTCGTTCTCGGCTCTCCGTCAACCAGCGCATAACACGAAAGAGCGGTATTTTAGACCGCAACGAATCCGATCATGTTTGGCCGCCACCGCTCGACTGAAGTGGTATGCCCGCATTGCGACGCGAGGCAACTAGAGCCGCGAGGCGTGATCTCGACCTACTGCCGGAACTGCTCGGGCCACTTTTCGCCGAGGACGCATACGACAGCGATCCTTGTTTCACCTGCGCGAGTCCTCTCGGCCAGCGCGCCGCTCAAAGCCAGAGATCGCCGAATTGCCTGTCATGCTTGCGGTCACAGTCAACGGGCGCATCATGCGGTTTTAGAAGCGCCTTGCCGCCAATGTGGCGCGTTGATGTCCTACAGAGATGTGGAAATTTCGACGCATTCGACGAGGGAAGTGCGCACTAATGGGCGCTTAGTGGTGACGCGCAAGGGGTTTTTAAATTCGACCCGTGTCCAATGTGCCTCCGCGCAGATCGATGGCCGGATTTCTGGACGGGTCGAGTGTAGCGGACTGTTGCGACTGGGGGGCTTGGATCAATGCAAAGCGCAGATCCATACTGTTTCTCTTCTCGTGGATCGCGGCGCGAATATTCAGCTGGCGTATACAGCGATGATTAGTGACGGTGTGATTCGGGGGCGGGTGGTTGGTGACATCGTGTGCACAGGGAGTTTGCGCATCGCGAAACATGGCATTTTGTTGGGCGAAGTTGAGACGCGCGCATTGACCGTGGACCGTGGCGGAATCTATTCCGGGGATGTCCGCGTCGGCTCTCATGCTGATACCGAGGCACGAGTTCAATTGGACGAGTCCCAGCGGAGTTCCGATGGGATGTGGCTGTCGGGATTTGCTTTTGGTGCCGCGTAGGCCGCAGTGCCGCCCGGTGAGTCTATAAATGGCTGATCGTGGAAGCGGTAAAAATCTGAAATGTCTTTCCGAGGTGGGCGGTCGCTCGGGCGCACAGGGATTCAGCATCTGCGGCAGAAGAACACACTGCGAATATCGTGGAACCCGAACCCGACATCCGCGCGATGCAGGTTTCCGGTTGCTCGTTCAACCATTGACTGAGCACCGGGAGGAGCAGGAATTTTCGAAAGACAGGGGCCTCCAAATCGTTGATCCAGTGTACGCCGCCAAAACTCGTCGCGGTAGGCGGCTCCTCGTAACGCATTGCACTTGCCCAGGCAGCGTATGCCCAGCCAGTAGAAACACCAAAAGGCGGCTTGATGAGCACCAGAAAAAATGGCTGAGGAAGGTCGCAAGGCTCGATCTGCTCGCCGCGCCCTCGAACCCAAGCTGCCCCGCCTCGAATAAAAAACGGCACGTCCGATCCAACGCGCGCAGCAATCTCCTCCAACTTTTCCAACGGCAAGTGCAGGTTGGTGAGGGTATTTAACCCGCGAATCACAGCTGCTGCATCACTGCTCCCCCCACCGAGGCCTGCTCCATGTGGAATAATCTTTTCGAGATGGATGTGTCCCCCTGGAGATACGCCCGTGAACGCGGAAAACTCCCGCGCTGCGACCAGAGCAAGGTTCGAGGGGTCGCTAGGCACTGTGAGATCGCTGCATGTCAGAGAAAACTTTTCGCTATCCGAATGGAGATATATCTCGACGGTGTCGCATAGCGAGATCGGGGCCATAAGCGATTCCAGATCATGGTAGCCGTCGGCGCGCTTCCCGAGTATGCGGAGGGAAAGGTTGACTTTCGCGGGAGCAGATAGCTTCATCACGATCAAAGAAGCCGAGAAATACCAATGACCGCGAGAGAAAAAATCATCATTGCCCTTGACGTTCCGACACGCGACTGCGCCCTTAAAGCATTGCGAGAGCTTGCTGGGCGGGCGGCATGGTGCAAAATCGGCATGGAATTGTTCACCCGTGAAGGTCCGCAAATCGTTCGGGAAGCGGCAGGTCTTGGCTTCTCTGTTTTCTTGGACCTGAAATTTCACGACATCCCAAATACAGTGGCTGCGGGAGTCCGCTCCGCTTGCGATCTTGGGGTGCGGATGCTTACGATCCACACGTCCGGCGGTCCAGAAATGATGGAGGCTGCTGTAAAAGCTGCTGCAAAATCGGATGTTCTGGTGCTTGGAGTTACGGTATTGACCAGCACAGATCGCGGTACGCTTGTCGCAGTGGGATTGGATGTGGATCCAGCAGATCACGTGCTGAGGCTTGCAATCCAAGCGGAACTGGCAGGGCTACAAGGATTGGTTTGCAGCCCACTGGAGATCGCAGCTATTCGTGCAACGTTGGGAACGCAGGTCGCTTTAGTTACGCCCGGCGTTCGTCCGATGGGAAGTGATGCCGGAGATCAGAAGCGGATCATGACACCTGCGGACGCAGTGGCGGCGGGCGCGGATTGGCTGGTGATTGGCCGCCCAATCATGGCGGCGACCGACCGCTGCATCGCATTTGACGCCGTGGTGAACGAAATTGAGGGCGTGCGGCGAGAGTAACCACTTGCACTCGGACCCCGGGCGCCGAGATTACGAACAACACCATGGTCGAACTGCTGATTTTTCTCGCTCTGCTCGGCTGGGGCGTCGTGAGCGTGATCGAGTTTCTATCGACTCTTGCGGCATTTCCCACGTTGGTTGCAGCGGTGGTGTCGGTCCCGGTGATTACCTTCCTCTCTTACGGGCGGTTACTGCGAATCCATCAGCTGGAGTTTTTGAAAACCCCACGAAAATTCCTGCCTCCAGAACGATTTTATTGGCCAACCCGGGCGGCTCGACTGCGGAGGGAAACTATAATTTTCCTGCTCATTACATTCGCTGCGTGGCCAACAGCTATCCTCTTTCCTGCCACCTTGTCGCTCGAGATCGGCTCGGTGACCGGATGGGTGAGCGGCGTGTTTGCAATTCTCTCACTCGCGCTGGCAACCTCGCGGCTTTGGGTATTTCTTGAGGGCTCCCAGCGATTTGACCGGCTCACGCCATGGGCCATCGGATCGGTCCGACGGTTTATGTTCTGGATTTCTGATAACTACGATTTCCTCGGTGAGGAACCAGAAGTCTCAAAGAAGAGAACCAAGGAATCGATCTATTGACTCCGGGCTATTCCCCTCAAGTCGATGCCTTGTTCGGGGAAATCGGTGGGAGGTTTTTCACCATCACTAATTCGGTTCCCTTTTCGCAGGGCAGGTAGTTCACCTCGTCAAACGCGGTTTTCATAATCCTGACGCCGAGCCCTCCGGGACGGAAGTCGTCCAGCGCCCGACTCTGGATTTTCTCGGGATCACAGCATTTGCCATAGTCGCGGATGGTGCATCGAAGCTGCTCGGGATCGGAGTCCAGATTGATTTGAATCGGCCGGTCGCAAAGTCCGTCGTATGCGTAACGAATGATGTTTGTGCATGCTTCGTCGAGCGCGAGAACGATCAACTCGGCCTGCATTTCATCAAGTGTCGTGGCCTCCAAAAACTCCCGGACTTCGTGCCGCATGTCGGCCAGCAGTCGAGTATCACTTTTGAATTCGAGGCATCGGTTCACCGAAATCCTCCCGCAAGTAACGTCAGGTCGTCCCGGGGGTCGTCACCATCGCGAAATTCCGCCTCCGCCTGCACCAACCGCCGGATGACCGCAGTCGCAACCGGAGCTTCGGCGGAAAGTATCCCGATGAGTTTCTCCTCAAAAAACTCGCCGGTGTGCGGACTGCGGGATTCGGTAAGCCCGTCGGTAAAGGTGACCCAAAGGTCGCCAGATTCGAACGGCGTTTCGATCTGCGCGTATGCGACATCGGGCAGGATGCCGATCGGTAGTGCTCCTGCGGTCTGAATTTCCTCACAGCTTCCGTTTTTTCGCAAGATCCATGGACGGCAGTGGCCGGCACTGGAAAGCAGCAGTGTGCCGCTATCCTTTTTCATGCGTCCAACCAGTAGGGTTACAAACATTCCACGCACGATCTGGGTTTCGGCGTTGCGATTCAACAGCGCGAGGGCATCGGCCGGCGATTCCGTGGTCGCAAACACAAATTGCATCGCGCTCAGGGTCTGAGCCATGAGTAGTGAGGCGGAGATCCCCTTGCCTGACACATCGCCAATAGCAAAGAATACCGAGTCATCTTCGCGCGGGAAGACGAGGAAAAAATCTCCCCCTACGTTTTGCGCAGCCTTGTAATGGCTGGCGAATTCGTATCCCGGCAGTGACTCGGGCACTGCCCGGGAAAGCAGCTCTTGCTGGATCTCCGATGCAATCTGGACATCGCGTTGCACGCGTTCCTGCTCTCGCATGCGTTCAATGAAGCGGAGCTTGTCAATAGCTGTGGCAATTAGACTGGAATAGGCTTCAAATGCCTCCAAGTCTTGTTCGTCAAATGCGTCGCTCTCCGTCGGATTCAATACCTGGATTACTCCGATCACAGCGCCATCCTGTTGCAACGGAGAGCATAGAATCGATCGGGTCCGGAATCCGCTTTTCTTATCCGCGTCCCGGAAGAATCGGGGGTCGGCATAGGCGTCTGGTATGAGCAGACTTTTCTGGTGCTCCAACACCCAACCGGAGATCCCTTGACCGCGCGGCACGAAAATCTTCGGCTGCATAAACTCATCATCCGCTCGCGACGACATCACAAGGTCCAAGTCACCTGACGCCTCATTCGTAAGAAAAAGTGATGAGGCTTCCGCATGCATGACCCGCCGTGCGACAGCGAGGATTGCCCGAAGGAGTTCGTCAAAGTCTGTGATCGAGTTAATTAGCCCGCTGACTTCGACTAAACCCCGGTAGATCCGCAGCGATTTTTGGAGGGATTCAACTTCAGATGGCACAGATCTGAACGTTAGCGTCGGGATCCAAAAAAATCGAGTGCGAAGATTCCACTGGAAATCCCTCAGGAAGTCGCGACACTCCGAGACAGTGAAACGAGCAACGATCAGCATTCTTCTTCTTTCTTGTGTGGCGGCCGGCGCCGCTCACGCCACCACCGCATATGAAGCATTGCGCGCTATCCAAAAGACTCGTGGTCAGGCAGTCATGAGCCAATTGGTTGAGGTGCGGGGCGAGACTGGCATGCCGCAGCCTCAGGCGTGGACAATCCTGATGAAAGACCCAGACGCTAGATCGGGAATTCGCGAATTCGTCGTTGCAGCAGGTAACATCCGGTCCGAGCGAACTCCATTGCGTCAATACATTGGAGAAGAAAATGCGACCACGCTGGATTTTGCCCGCTTAAATCTCGACAGTGATGGGGCATTCAAACTCGCGCAGTCCCAAGCCGAGCGGGTGCGCGCCGGATTTAATTCGGTCGATTACGTCTTGCGCACGGATGCCTCTGCGAGCGGCCCCGTTTGGGATTTGCGCTTGTTTGACCATATGGGCGCTCCCGTCGGGAACATGCGGATCTCTGCTGTGGATGGAAAGCTTATCCAGCCGCTCCGCTTGGATGCAGACGCACGGATCATCACTGAGAGTGAACGTCCGACCCGAGCACGCACGCCAGCTCCGACTCCCACCACGGAAGCGGTCCGGAAACCGATGGGGGGCGTTTTGGGATTTGTCTCACGCACCGCAGGCAATGTTGCAGAACGTACTAAAGACGTGTCCGTGCGCGTGGTCGGCACCGTTGAGGAAGTGCTCACCGGAGAGCGCACCATCGGCCGCGAAGATCCCGTGGCAACGCCAACACCCAGCCGGTAGATCGGCAGCAGTAATCTCTCGCTCACCATGTCCACCATCATCACGCTTACCCTTCTCGGTCTCATCCTTGTGCTTGCGGAGATGTTTCTGCCTGGATTAATTTTGGGCCTGATCGGCGCGACACTTTTGGTTGCGGCAATCGTGGTGGGGTATATCGATTACGGACCGCTTGAAGGATCCATGATTTTCGCAGTCATCGGGATCGTCGCTTCTCTCATGTTTCTCGCGTGGATGAAGTATTTCCAGAAAACCTCTGTGGGCCGCAGTCTCACGTTGGGCACGCACTTGCCAGCCGGCGATGACTTGCCCTCGGTAGCTGCGCTCGTGGGGAAGTCCGGTGTGACGACGACCGATCTCCGCCCGTCGGGGCGAGCGATGATCGATGATCGAAGATATGATGTCCTTGCTGACACGGGGTTTATTTCCAGTGGCGCAAGTGTTTCCGTCGTTTTGGTGGAGGGAACCCGGATCGTCGTTCGCAAAAATCCTTAGATTTACTGTGCGGTCTGCGCTACCTTCCCACCCAATTCCTTATATATCTTATGAATTCTATCGTCATTTCCATTATTTTCGGCGTCCTTTTGGTCCTTGCGCTGATCCTTCTGATCGTTTTCATCAACTTTTTTGGTGTCTGGCTCCGAGCTAAGATTGCGGATGCGCCAGTGGGATTTTCCAAGCTCATTGGGATGCGGCTGCGGCGGGTTCCTGTAGGTTTGATCGTGGATAGCCGGATTACCGCGCTCAAAGCCGGAATCAACCTTGATACTGATGCACTCGAAGCCCATTTTTTGGCGGGCGGAAATGTGACCAACGTTGTTCTTGCATTGATCGCTGCGGACAAAGCAGGGATTGCCTTGGACTTTAACCGCGCCTGCGCGATTGATCTTGCGACTAAAGGAACGACCAAGACGGTGCTGGAGGCCGTCCGGACCAGCATCAACCCGAAAGTGATCGACTGTCCGAATCCCGCTTCCGGGAAAATTACTATCGACGCAGTGGCACGTGACGGCATTGGAGTGCGCGCCCGCGCACGGGTGACGGTCAGGTCTAATCTCGATCGGTTTGTTGGTGGAGCGACGGAAGAGACTATTATCGCCCGTGTTGGTGAAGGTATCGTGACTTCGATTGGCTCTGCATCCTCCTATAAAGAAGTGTTGGAAAATCCGGACCGGATTTCAAAGCAGGTCCTTCAGAAGGGCCTTGATAGTGGAACGGCGTTCGAAATTCTGTCTGTTGATATCGCAGACATTGACATCGGCGAAAATGTGGGTGCCAAACTTCAGCAGGAACAGGCCGAAGCCGACAAGGTCGTGGCGCAAGCCAAAGCCGAAATGCGCCGAGCTGCAGCAGTGGCGTCCGAGCAGGAAATGAAAGCCCGGGTGCAGGAGATGCGTGCAAAAGTGGTCGAAGCCGAAGCACTCGTGCCTGAAGCCATGGCCGAAGCATTCCGGAAGGGGAATTTGGGAATCATGGACTACATGAAGATGAAAAATATCCAGTCTGATACGGACATGCGCCATTCGATCGCCTCCCCTGACAAAGGGGCGGGCGCTGGATCCTAAAAACGTCCACCCTCGCGGACATTGACTCAATTTTAACTGATGGAACAATTTGTCCTCCTGTTGATCATAGGCGCAATTAGCCTGATTAACTGGATCCTTCAAAAATCGGCTGAGCACCGGGAAAAACGGAAGGCCGAACTCGCCCGTGGCGAGTCCGTCCATGCTGACATCGCAGAACCGGAAGACCGGAGAGAAACTCAGTTTGATCCCATGGATCAGACGCGTAGATTTCTGGAAGCGCTGGGATTACCTGACGATGCGCTGCCGCCGAGACCGACGGAAGCCCCTCCCGCATTGCCCCACACCGAGAGCTCCCCGGCATGGCGATCTGCGGAGGCCGCGGGCAAACGCGATTTTCTCCATAAGCTCCAGCCGGATCTAGAGCAACGCCTGCATCCTGAACCGAAGTTTTCGCCCGCGCTTCCCACGAGAATTCGTGCTCCGCGTTCCGCAGCGGCCACCGTCACTGTATCGACGTCTTCGTCCGCACGGGGCCTCGTCACTGGCCTCCTCACAGAGAAGGAAGGCATGC
>JBGSMR010000346.1:0-5821 GCA_041740065.1 Chthoniobacterales bacterium | reverse complement strand
GGTTCCCGCCCGGCGTTGTGGGTCTGACGATTGAAAATCGGCTTTTGCCACCTCGATGAAGCGGTCGCAAAAATCGCCCCAGACAAAATCGTAGATCGCCTGCGCCACATCGTTAAACCGGTACGCGGTGTAAGCATCATCGATTTTTCGAATCGTCTGATCCAGCTTCGCCAACAAATCTACGGCAAATACGCTGAGTCCAAAATCCGTGGGATTTGCCTGAGGATCTAATGGCCCCTGCATTTGCCGAAACCGACAGGCATTCCAAAACTTGTTACAGAAATTCCGCCCCTCGACGACCTGTTGCTCATCGAACCGGATGTCTTGCCCCTGCGGCGCAATACGCATCAGGCCAAATCGCAATCCATCCGCTCCCACTCGGGAAATAAGATCCAGAGGATCCGGCGAATTCCCGAGGGACTTGGACATTTTCCGGCCCTGCCGATCGCGAATGATACCAGTGAAAAACACATCCCTGAACGGGATTTGATCCATATACTCTAAACCCGCCATGATCATGCGAGCTACCCAGAAGAAAATAATGTCGGGGCCGGTCACCAGCACGCTGGTCGGGTAGAATTTTGCCCGCACATCAGGTTCCATCGTCTCATGCGCCCAGAGCCAGGATGAAAACCAAGTGTCGAGTACATCAGCGTCCTGGACCCATCCCTCAGCCGGAGATTCGACCTGGCAACGGACGTCTCCGTTAGAATACCAAACCGGAATCCGGTGTCCCCACCAGAGCTGCCGCGAGATGCACCAGTCCTGGATATTCTCCAACCAGTGATCGTAGACTTTTTCCCATCGGTCGGGGAAAAATCGAATCAATCCATCACGCACGGCCGAGCGGGCCCGCTGCGTCTGTGGGTATTTCAGGAACCATTGTTCGCTGAGTCGCGGCTCGATCGGGACATCAGCGCGCTCGCTAAACCCGACGTTGTTCTCGTAAGGTTCTTCACGGGTCATGATGCCAAGCTCTACCAATATCTCGACCGCCCGCTTGCGGGCGGCAAAGCGGTCGAGCCCGGCAAGGTCAACGCCAGCGAGCGCATTCATCGTGCCATCCGGATTCATCACGTCGATCACTTCCAGCGTGTGCCGCAGGCCGATCTCATAATCGACCTTGTCGTGGGCAGGGGTGACTTTTAGCACACCCGTGCCGAACTCGAAGTCCACGGAATCATCGCCCACGATCAGAATCTCAGCCGGATTTTCCAACGGCAGCGGTCGTCGCACATGTTTCCCGATCAGGCCGCTGTATCGCGGATCGTTGGGATTCACCGCAATCGCGGAGTCCCCGGGGATGGTTTCCGGACGCGTCGTTGCGATTTCCAAAAACGTGCCCGGTGCTTCGACCACCTCGACTTGAAAATGGTAGAGCAATCCTTTTTGGGGCTTGGGGAGAACCTCCTCGTCACTGAGCGCAGTGAGCGACACGGGACACCAATTCACCATACGCTTCCCGCGGTAAATCAGCCCTTTCGCATACAGATCCACAAATGTCTCCTGGACCTTGCGGGCGTAGGCTTCGTCCATCGTAAAGCGCTCGCGCTCCCAGTCGCAGGAGCATCCGAGTTTCTTAAGCTGATTGATGATGATTCCACCGTGCTTGTCTTTCCATTCCCAGACTTTTTCCAGAAAGGCCTCACGGCCCAAGTCGTGGCGTGTCTTGCCTTCCGTCTTGCGGAGCATTCTCTCGACGACCGTCTGCGTTGCAATCCCCGCATGATCCGTACCTGGAAGCCACAGCACTTCGTTCCCGTGCATCCGCGCACGGCGGGCGAGGATGTCCTGAATCGTATTGTTCAGCACATGTCCAAGCGTGAGCACGCCCGTGACATTGGGGGGCGGAATGACAATCGAAAATCCCGGCTTCGGGGAGGCGGGATCAGCGTGAAAATTGCCGTCCGCAATCCACCGGTTGTACCAGGTGTCCTCGACGGATTGAGGTTCGTAAGCTTTTGCGAGTTCAGACATGAGATTTACGGTTCCGCGAAGTAGCGGCAGTGATCAGTTCGGAGGCTAGGAAATATGCTCCAGTAGGTAGGCGGGTAATTCAGCGATGGCGATGCGTTCCTGTGCCATGGTGTCGCGATGCCGAAGCGTGACGGTGTCTAAGAGGTCCGGCCCGTTCTCTCCAATGGTATCAAAATCGACCGTAATACAATATGGCGTGCCGATTTCATCCTGACGACGGTACCTGCGCCCAATCGCTCCGCTTTCGTCGTACGCGACCATCATTTTTCCACGCAGGGACGCTTGGATTGATTTTGCCTTCTCAACGAGTTCGGGGCGATTTTTTAGAAGCGGAAGAATAGCGCATTTGATCGGCGCCATCCGAGGATGAAACCGGAGCACGGTGCGAATCTCGGATTTACCTTTTTCGTCAGTCACGGTGTCCTCGGCGAATGCTTCGCAAATTAACGCGAGCACCGTACGATCCGCTCCTGCACTGGGTTCCACGACATGAGGAACAAAACGGGTTTTTGTCTCCTCATCGAAATAATCGAGTGGCTTGCCGCTATGTTCGATGTGCCGTGAGAGGTCGAAATCCGTCCGATAGGCCACCCCTTCCAACTCGCTCACGCCAAATGGAAATTCGTATTCCAAATCATAGGTTTTCTTGGAATAGAACGCCCGCTCGCCATCTGGAATGTCCACGACATGGATCTTTTCACGCGGAATTCCGATATCTGCATAGAATCGCAACCGCTCCTCCAGCCAGTAATCAGTCAACGCAAGCCCGTTTTCAGCATGACAGAAATACTCGATTTCCATCTGCTCGAATTCGCGGGATCGGAAGGTGTAGTTGCGCGGGTTGATTTCGTTTCGAAATGCTTTGCCAATCTGCGCGATGCCGAACGGAAGCTTTTTCCGCGAGGTATCCAATACATTGCGGAATTGAACAAACATCGCCTGTGCTGTCTCCGGCCGCAGATAGACAAGGTTCTCCTCGCTCTCCACCGGACCCGTGTGAGACTTGAACATCAGGTTGAACGCACGCGGCTCGGTCAGAAGCGCTCCATTTTCCGGATTGAACCGAATCGAGTCCACGACCTCCTCGCTGCGCTCACCGGATAGCTCAACCGGCGTCTCGCTGGTCGCGGACGATGATCCATGCACGTAAAATTGCCGCGCCAGCTTTCGCGCACGCTCGACGCTCTCCCCTTTGCGAAGCATCACTGCAAACGCCCGCTCCGACCTCCAGCCGGTTGCAGCAGAAGTCGCACCGTCATACCAATAAACCGTTCCCGATTGCGCAGGCACTTGATCTGCACGGAGACGCGTTTTTGTTAGCAAACAATCCACCATCGGATCGCTGAATGTGTCTTCATGGCCTGTTGCTTTCCAGACCGCGCGATTCATGATGATCGAGCCGTCCATGCCCACCATGTCGTCGCGCTCCATCACGTTGCGGCGCCACCAGAAATCCTTGAGGTTGCGCTTCAATTCCACGCCTAGCGGACCGTAATCCCAAAAGCCATTCAGGCCGCCGTAGATTTCGGAGGATTGGAAAATAAACCCCCGCCGTTTGCAAAGGCTTACAATTTTTTCCATTCGTTGATTGGGAGATTCGGTGGACATCAGCCACTCAGGAAACGACACCCACGGAGTTTCGTCAATCTCAAGCCAATCACGGGCGCAGTCTCCGGGCGGATACCCGCATGGCTATTCCGTGCTCGAGATACCGTCCACCGCGACAAACTCCGTCGCTTTGCCAAAGCATTGGTAGATTGAATTGATATTTCCACTGACCGCATATTCGCTATATTCTAACATGTGTTGGAGTCTACGCTCCACCCTTATCAACGAATCTCAAGTCATGAAATCGGCAGGCTCAGGCACGTGTCCTCGGAGGATCCTCTACACTTAGCTAGAAATCTAAATTCCATACTATGACAGAAAACATCTTCTCGCTTAACGATGAAACCGCCGTTGTCATAGGCGCATCTGGAGTACTTGGCGGCGGCATGGCTGAGGCCCTGGCCAAGGCTGGAGCAAAGGTGGCCGTCTGCGGCCGCTCCAAAGAGCGCGGCGAAGCATGCGTGGAAAGGATCACCACGGCCGGTGGCAAAGCGTCGTTTTTCCAATTGGATTCGTCCTCAAAAAATAGCCTGCGCGCCGCCCACGCCCAGATCGAAGCAGCACTTGGAGCTCCAGACATCCTCGTCAATGCAGCGGGTGGGAACGACCCCAAGGTCACTGTCACACCGGACCATGCGTTCGAAGCCATCGAAACAGCCGACTGGCAAGCCGCGTTTGATATGAATCTCGTGGGTGGCATCCTGCTCCCCTGCCAGGAGTTTGGTCCCGCCATGGTTAAGCGGGGCCGGGGGAGCATCATCAACATCGCCAGTGTTTCTGCCCATTTGCCACTATCTCGCGTGGTGGCATATTCCGCCGCTAAAGCTGCCGTCCTCAACCTCACACAGTTTCTCGGTCGAGAGTGGGCTCCCTTCGGAGTGCGGGTAAACTCGATCACTCCCGGATTTTTTCCCGCTGAGCAAAATCGAAAACTCCTATACCAGGACGACGGCACACCGACGGCCCGTGCGCAGGCGATCCTCGGACATACTCCAATGGCCCGATTCGGAACTGCTTCGGAATTGCAAGGTGCCGTAATATTCCTTGCTTGCGAAGCGGCAAGCAGTTTTATCACAGCGACCGATATCCGGGTCGATGGAGGATTTCTTTCCCAAACCATCTAATCCGTGAAAACCTATCGCGCGATCGCCCCGAGCGAACAATCCCTCTCGCCGTCCGACATTGAGACGGTCCTCGACGCATTTGTTGCGGACTATGAATTCCGCGGCAAACGCGTCCTTCTCATCATCCCGGACAACACCCGCACTGCTCCGGTAGGCCCGCTCTTTAAAGCGCTCCACGCCAGACTCAGAAATCATGTCTGCTGCGTGGATCTGGTCGTCGCCCTTGGCACCCACCCAGCACTGAGCGAGACCGCCATCAATGAGCGCTTGGAGATATCTGCTGCTGAACGCAACTCCGATTTCCCAAACGTGCGTTTTTTCAATCACACGTGGGATCAACCCCACACGTTGGAGGAAATCGGCCGGATTCCGGAATCGGAAATCCACGCGTTGTCTGGCGGTTTGTTTGCCGTGGAAGTTCCGGTTGAGATCAATCAGCTAATCAACAATTACGACACGCTCGTCGTCATCGGGCCTGTTTTTCCCCACGAAGTCGTGGGGTTCTCGGGCGGAAATAAGTATTTTTTTCCCGGCATCGGAGGACCTGAAATCCTGAACTTTTTTCATTGGCTCGGAGCGGTGGTGACAAACCCGATGATCATCGGAAACAAATGGACTCCCGTTCGCAAAGTTGTCGATCGTGCAGCACAATTCATTCGGCAGGATCGCCTCTGCCTGGCAGCCGTGGTGGATGACAAACGCTTCGCAGGATTATTTGCCGGGACGCCAGAATCCGCTTGGGATGAAGCCAGCGACCTCTCGGCAAAGATCCACATCGTTACCAAACCCAAGCCATTTCATACCGTGCTGTCGTGCGCTCCGAAAATGTACGATGAGCTCTGGGTCGCAGGCAAATGTATGTATAAATTAGAGCCCGTCGTGGCCGACGGGGGCGAACTCATTATCTACGCCCCTCACCTGCATGAAGTCTCCGATGTCCACGGACATCTCATCCGCGAGATCGGCTATCATTGCCGCGATTATTTCCTCAAGCAATGGGACCGCTTTGCGCACTACCCGACTGGCGTCCTCGCACACTCGACGCATGTGCATGGGATCGGGACCTACGAGGATGGCCTGGAGACACCTCGCGTGCGGGTCACCCTGGCTAC
>JBGSMR010000229.1:0-4097 GCA_041740065.1 Chthoniobacterales bacterium | reverse complement strand
ACCTCTACCCGCACACAATTTGCCAGCGCAAAACCGTGCCTCCCCTTTGATCCATCTTCCCAAGCGCTTGCCCGTGTCACTTTCCAAGCGGGCCCCGTTTCAGATTCCCCGCGATTATCTTGGATTAAAACTCTCCCGATTTTCCGTGATTATCGTGACGCGTAACATAATAACCTGGGTCCGACGCCAAGAATGGGCATCCTCCTTCGAGGAAAAAAATCTTCTCTGTCCTCCAGTTTTGGTTCTCGCGTTGACCAACCAGCGATTTCTGGAAGCAACCCAGCGGAGAAAGGGCCACTCTTCGATGCTTTATTTGGTGCCAGCCATGCCGCCTATATTGGCACCTGATTGGCACTTTACTGGCACGGTGTCGAGGCGGAGAAATGCCACTTGTCTGCAAACCGTTGGTTATAAGGGAGAAAAAAGTGGGTTGGGAGGGGCTCGAACCCTCAACCAATGCCTTAAAAGGGCACTGCTCTACCATTGAGCTACCAACCCCAAACGTGAAAAACGAGACGGAACAATGGCCTCGAAATATTCTCGTTGCAAGAAATTTTGACGGACATTTGTTCGAAATTGATTCGCAAGGCACGAAGGCCCGCCTGGCGGCGGTAGGCGCTTCTCGCATGGCTGTGAGTTACAAGTGCTTCGATTGATCTTCGCAAATTGTTTGCCCATAGGATGCGATGAGATAGGATGCATGACTTATGTTTCGAGAGGATGACTTTCAATACGCGATGGAAAACACGCGCGTGGTTCGGCAACCGGTTCAGGCCATACAGACTTTTGGGACAACCACGTTCCGGTTTTTGTTGGTCACTGAGTTAATGGATCAAGTGAATCAGGTGCGGGTGCGGGATGGCCGAATTCACGCTGAACGCCCGGCAATCATGTCGCCCCATCATTTCTCGAAATTGCTTTTGGATGGATTCAGCGAGAATGCGCGGGAGTATGCAGACTGGCTGGAGGAGCACGGCCAAGACATGCGTTTTTTGCGGTATGGATTCCAGTTTAAGAAAACTGATATTAACGAGGAAATCGTCCACGCGCCGATGGTGGATGTGATTGGCCGCCTGGGCGAGCGCATGGATGGCTGGGACGACCCGATGTCGACGTTGATTGAAGGTGTCGATACGGCCTGGGAAGTCTGCTTATTGAAGTTCAGCGTGGACCTGATCCAGCGTTCGGCAGGAGAAAATCTCGGGGAGTGGAAACGTCGGGGGTTGCTGTGAATCGATTAACGATGGAGCCGTGTGGCGGTGCTAGCGGCACGCGATTTATTTTCGCGCTTTCCTCATGCCCTCAGATTTTGCACCTTTGCTGAAATGAAAGTTTTCGCGCTACTCGTGGTCCTGTTGATCGCTGCCGTGGTATTCAGTGCCATTGGCTATTTTAGTTTTAAGCTATTGATTGCCCCGGAGAAAGAAGCGCGTGCGGAGCATTCGGCGTCAATCGCGTATGCCGCAGCGGTTCCGGAGGCGACGCCGGAGCCCGGGTTGGACGAATTTGAGTCTGCGATGGCATTGGTCGGCGATCGTGCGCGGACCTTGGAGGCGACAGCCGCGCTGCAGGAATTCGTGGCGAAATATCCCAGCGCATCGGTGATCGGCGATGCGAAAGCCGCGCTGGGTGAACTGAATGCATCTGTCGTATTCACGACGGTAGATGGACCCGGTAAAAGTAATTACATCGTAGCCAGCGGCGATTCCTTGGTGCGGATTGCATCGAAAACAAATTCCAGCGCAGAGTTGATTCTGCGATCCAATAATCTTGCAAGCATTGACTTGCAGATCGGCCAGGAACTCAAGATCCCGCAACTCGACACGGCGATTGTAGTCGATCGGGCGACTTCCACGCTCACGCTTTTCAATAACAATGTGTTTTTTAAGGAATACGCATTGCTCGCGCCCGTCCCGGGTTCGGCGGGCGTCGATACCACCGTGCGTGAAAAGATTGCCACCCGGAATGCGAAACGTGTCATCTTCGGCGGCGCCGATTACCCCGGCAGCGAACGAACAGTTGTTCTGGAACAAAATGCGCCAACGATCCGTGGTGGAAGTGCGACGTCTGGGTCGGGAATTGTGATGAGCCAAACTGATATCGAGGAACTTTTTCCACTTGTCACGCGCGGGACGCGCGTTGTCATTCGCTGACGGAAACACCCGAAACTATTTTTACATACGATGAAGATTCAACCACTGGAATTCGAGAAGCCTGTTTTGGAGTTGGAAGCGAAGTTGGAAGACATCCGCAAGCAGCTGCAAGGTCATGCTTTGGACCTTGATCCTGAAGTGCAGAGCATTGCTGCAAGCATTGAAGCCACGCGACGAGATATTTACGAAAACCTCACGGCATGGCAACGTGTGCAGATCGCCCGGCACATCCAGCGTCCGTTTTTTCTCGACTACGTGCAGCTTGCATTCACGGATTTTGTGGAATTGCACGGGGATCGTTTATTTGGCGACGACGCATCAATGCCTGCTGGACTGGCAACAATTGGTGAGACGAAATGTATTGTGATCGGTCAGCAAAAAGGGCGTGACGTCAAAGAAAACTTGCTCCGGAACTTTGGCAGTCCCCATCCCGAAGGCTACCGCAAGGCCCTTCGGCTGATGCGTATGGCAGAAAAATTCCGCCTTCCGGTCGTCACTCTCATTGACACTCCGGGTGCGTATCCGGGCGTGGGTGCCGAGGAACGGCACATTGCAGAGGCCATCGCGGTGAATCTCCGGGAAATGATGTTGCTCAAGACGCCGATTGTGACTGTGGTCATTGGTGAGGGGGGGTCGGGTGGTGCCCTAGGAATCGGCGTATCGGATCGCGTGCTCATGATGGAAAACGCGTATTACTCGGTGATCAGCCCTGAGGGGTGTGCCGCAATTTTGTGGAAACACCGGAAGCATGCGCCCGAAGCCGCAGCGGCATTGAAGATCGACGCCCCATCTTTGCTGAAACTGGGTCTGATTGACGGCATTGTGCCGGAGCCACTTGGAGGGGCGCACAGGGACTATCCTGAGGCGGCGGCGTCGCTGAAAACCAGCATTCTGAATGCCTTGGGCGAAGTTTCCAAACTTTCCACCGATAAGATGCTCAATCAACGGTACGATAAGTTCCGCCGTATGGGTGTGATTTCGGAGTAAGCAATTAGAGAGATTTCTTTCTTTGCACCCAAGCCACAGCACTTGCTCCGGCACGGGTGCCGGTGGCGAGGCACCCTTGGATGAGATAGCCACCGGTCGGGGCTTCCCAGTCGATCATTTCTCCAGCGATGAACACGCCCGGCATCTGAGGAAGCATGAGCGTTGGATCCAAAGCGTTCCAGCAAACGCCCCCGGCAGAAGAAATCGCCTCGGCGAGCGGGCGGGGACGGGTGAGAGAGACGGCGAAGGATTTTGCGGTCATGGCCAGTGCCATGGGATCGAGCCAGCCGTCGGATGGTCCGCGGCTGCGGAGCATGGCGGTCGCGGCGGTGCCCAACCTCCAACTGCGGATTGCATCATCGAAGACGCTCGCTGAGGTTCGTTGGATGCGTGCCACAAGATCTTCCTGAGTAAATGTCGGTTTGAGATCGATATGGATTTCTGGGTGTTGCATGGTTCGTAGCGTGCGCCCGAGGTGGTAGATGCACCCGCCTTCCAGTCCATAATGCGTGATCAAAAGTTCGCCGCGGGCACATTCGGATTTCGCGTGAACTTCGATATTTTTGATTGGCTGGCCTTCTGCTTCGGCAAGAAATTCCGGTGACCAAAAACATTCCCAGCCACAGTTTGCAGAAACAAGGGGGTAAACGGTGATATTTTGGTCAGTAAAGGCTGCAACCCACGATCCGTCGGATCCGGTTTGTGGCCACGAACCGCCCCCAAGCGCAATTACTGCGGCATCGAACGTAGTAGATTTCTCCCCGTCGGCAGTATCGAATCGGAGGGATACTTTTTCGTCGCATTTTTGAACTGCTGTGAGGCGATGATGCATTGCAAATGTCACGCCGCGTGCGCGGAGCCGCGACACCCATCGACGCAACATCGGGGCGGCTTTCATTCCCACCGGATACACTCTGCCGGTTTTTGCCTGAAACGTTTCGATGCCCATCCCGTGTG
>JBGSMR010000319.1:0-4423 GCA_041740065.1 Chthoniobacterales bacterium | reverse complement strand
ACACTATCCTTCTGACGTTGCTGTGGGCGCGGTCTTGGCAGCGGGTTTAGCCATTCTAGCAGTCGCCCTTGCGGAGGCGTTATGGCGCCGCTGGGGTGGGCGGATCCTGCCACGAGTCCACGCACGGCATCCGTCGCTATTCGTATGAAGCGCGAGGGATTACTTTTGTTTGCGGCAGTGGTGTTGCTCACGGCGGCCCGATTGTGGCTAGCGTCCCAGTGGACGGTGACTCCAGACGAAGCGTTATCATGGCTGTGCTCGCGTCGCATGGACCTCGCATTCTTCGATGCACCTTGGGGTGTCGCTTGGTTGATCCGATGGGGGGCCGCCCTTGCTGGAGACGGATCATACGGAATGCGGCTATTCTTTCCCATTGCTGCTGGCGTGGCCACTGTGGCTGCATGGGCATTTGCCCGGCAACTTGCAGGACCCGCTGCCGGGTGGTGGGCTGCCGCATTGTTGAATGCGACCCCAGGGTTTCAAATGGCTGCGGTGGAAGCTGGCGCTCAAGCACCAGCGTTGGCCGCATCGCTGATCGGACTGGCGGTGATTGCATCCGCACCGACCGCGACGATGGCGTGGATCATGGGTGGGGTAGCATTTGCGGTGGCCGTGCAATTTTCCTTGTGGCCTTTGGTGTCAGCATTGGCTGCACTCGGCTTTCTCGTTCCTTTGCACAAAGAAAAGGCGGCGTCTCTGGTTTGGGTTCAATTGGTTTGCTATCTGGGTTTGGTCGGGATCGGAATGCTTCCTTATGTCATCTGGAATCAGGCGAACAACTGGCCGGTAGCCGCCTTGGGCACATGGCAAACATTCACGCAAATGAGCGTTGGTGCGACCCTGGGATCCCTCAATCAGGCAATCCGTGTCATCTCAGGCCCGGCGTTGCTTGCACTGGCGGTCGGGATGGCACTTTTAATCGTCAGCTGGAGGCGGGAGCGCAGGCTTCGTCGCCTTGGTGTGATCCTCGGTCCCTTGTTAATTGCGTGGCTATTTGGAGCAGTCACTGGTCAGGCCGGCACTTTTCTGATTCTCCTTTCTTTTGTGTTCCTCGTCGCCGGAATCAGCGCAACGCTTGCGCCCTGGTGGAGGATTGGGCTAGGTGCCACATTGGCGTTACTGATCAGCATCCAATTTTACCTTCAGGCAACCCTGCGGCTTCCCGACCTGCCTTGGTCTTCGGTCCGTCGATCGCTGGAGGCGTTGATCGAATCTGGAACTCCTTACCAGGCCTCTCCTCTTTTCCTTATCGCTCAATCACCGCGACTCACGGCATCGCTGAATTATCACATTGCCCAATCCGATATTGCACAGGAGGTCGAGGTCTTTCTATTGGAATCTCAAAACTTGGCAAATCAGTTCGGAATTTGGCCATCCTATGACGACTTTATCGAAACTGAGACGGCGCCAGATGAGCTTTTTGAAGAACTGCGAGCGGCCAATCCCTATGTCGGGAGATCGGCATTTTACGTCACACGAGAGCCCATGACCGCGCTGCCACAATCGATCACGGCCGCCTTCGAGGAGATTCAGCCGGCTGCGACGATTGGTCTGGCCGAAGGCGGAATGCTTTACATTTATTTCTGTCGGAATTATCAAACCCTGCCGCTTTGATGCCTTCCTCGCCGTCGATCTCCATTGTGATTCCGCTCTTCAACGAGGAGGAAAATGTCCCGGTCCTCCAATCGGAGATTGAAGCTGCCATGCGCGGACGGGACTTCGAGATTATTTTCGTCGATGATGCATCGACAGACGGCACCGCGTCGGTCGTGCGTATGGCACCCCATGTCGAGCTGGTTCGTTTCAAAAAAAACGAAGGCCAGAGTGCGGCCATGTTAGCAGGGATGCGCGCGGCGCGGGGAGGCACGATTGTGCTTCTCGATGGAGATTTGCAAAATGACCCAGCGGACATCCCGCGGTTACTGGAGAAACTGGAGAATGGCGCCGATCTCGTCTGCGGCTACCGCGCAAAGCGAGCCGACTCGCCGTTGAAGAAAGTCACCAGCCGGGTAGCAAATTTTGTCCGCAGCCGGGTGGCAGGTGATGGCATTCGCGACACCGGATGCACGTTAAAAGCGATGCGACGCGAATGTGTCGATGCCCTCGTCCCGTTTCGTGGCATGCACCGGTTTATTCCAGCGCTGATCAAAAGCGCAGGATACACTATCACTGAAATTCCGGTGAATCATCGGGCGCGCCGATTTGGCGTGAGTAAATATGGCCTAGGTAACCGGGCAATCAGAGCCACGCTCGACATGCTCGGCGTGGCCTGGCTACAGAACCGGAGACTCACTTACGAAGTGCTTCCGATGACCGAGCGATGACTGTGATAAACGCAGCACTGAGCGTATTGGCCATTGTTCTTGGACTGGCCTCCGCTTCATTTGCAGCAGTCGAAACGGCCATTTTTTCCATGTCAGACCATCACCGCCGCCGCCTTCGGTCCAAGAGTCCGAAGCGAGCCTCGGAGGTGGAAGCCTTGTTTGAGCGACCGGAAGCAGCGGGCAATGCACTCATGCTAGCCGAAGCGCTCTCGACGCTTCCTTTGATTGTCATCCTGCTCCATCTCCAAGCTGTTTTTGGACTCGGAGACAACGCACCAGGCTGGGTCGTGGCAATTGCCGTTTTCGGTTTGGTGATTATCCTATGCGACCTCCTTCCGAAAGTAATCGCCCTCACCGCGCCCGTGCGCGTTTCGTTGGCAGGAGCGCACATGGCCTCTGGACTGGTGCGCGCCTTGAATCCCGCTTGCGAATGGTTTGAGTCCGCCTGTGAAAGTGTCGTGCGGATTTTATTTTCGCGGGGCATCACGACCATTCCACATCTCACGGAAGAGGAGTTGGAAACACTGGTCGAAATCGGCCGCGATGAAGGCACACTGAGCGAAACAGAAAGCAAAATCATCCGGGAAATTCTGCGTTTGGAGGGTAAATCAGCCAAACACTGCATGACCCCGCGTGTGGATGCCTTCTTTCTCGATGATGATCTCACCAACGACGAAGCATGTGCTTTTTTGCGGGCGAAGCGGCTGCGTCGAGTTCCCGTACGTGGACAACGGATTGATGACATCGTGGGTATTCTTGATGCGCGGACATTTCTTTTGAATCCCGCCGACCACTATACCACGCTTCTGCAAGCGCCCTCATTTGTTCCCGAGTCGATGCCAGCATTGGAGTTACTGCGTGCGTTTTTGAACCATCGCCAACATCTCGCGATCCTGCTCGACGAATTCGGCGGGGTGGAGGGGGTGGTAACACTTTCAGACATCATTGAGGAGTTGCTCGGAGAAGAAGGCCCCGACCCGAAAAGTGAATTGTACATCGAGAAGCTGAGCGAATCCCGCCTGCTGGCTGCCGGGAGCGCACGACTCGATGACATCGGAGAGGTGTTGGGAACTTCATTTGAATCCGAAGATATTGAATCCATCGGGGGCTTAGTGATTGATAGCTTGGGCTACCTACCACGCCCGGGTGCATCGCTTCAGATTGGCGAATGGCGCATTCATGTGCGTCGAGCCACTCGCAAGCGGATCAAGGAAGTCCTCATTGAACGCGCGACACCGGATGACGGGAATTCTGCACGTGAGAATTCCAGAAATACAGACGTCCACGGATGGGAGATCCAATGATCTGGCTCGGTCTGCTAGCGTGCATGGTGATTTCATTCACCTTTTCAGGAATCGAAGCGGGGGTGCTTTCGGTCAACCGGGTCCGCCTGCGGCATCACGCCCGGAAGGGAGAGGTAGCTGCCGTCCAGCTCGATCTCTTGTTAATGCAAATCGAGCGACTGATGATCACGGTGGTTTTGGTAAACAATGCGGCGAATATTCTCGGGATTGCCCTGCTCTATTACTACTTCACGGCAATGCTTGGCTCAATTGGGTCCTTGGTGGCGTTGGTGGTGGCGCTGCCCGTGTTCGTGGTGTTGTTGGAATTTTTGCCACGCGTGATATTCCGTCTCTTCCCGTATCGCACGTTGGTAGTCTTCGCGCGCATCCTGACCTTTGCGCATCTTCTGTGTTCCCCCGGAGTGCAACTCGGTGCCCGCATCCTAAATCCATTTCTCAAACGCTACCGGGAAAGCCGAGACAAGCGGCTGGTTAAGCCGGAGGATCTCCGTCGCATCACCTCCGAGAGCGCAACGCGGGGACAAATTTCCACGAATGGCCGCGACCTCATTCACCGCGTGACAGACTTCCGGGCGCTCACTGTAGCGGATGTGAGCACTCCCTTCCGCGATGTCACCACTGTCCGTCCAGAGACATCCGTACCGGAGTTGCTTGACTTAGCCCGTCAGACCGGCGCGGATCGTTTTCCTGTGGTGAATGCCGATGGCCGTTGCGATGGCGTAATCCGGGTTTTTGACCTCTTGCGCGACGGTGTGGTTGCCGGACGGGCCCAGTCGTATGCGCGGCGGGTGCTAT
>JBGSMR010000249.1:0-3199 GCA_041740065.1 Chthoniobacterales bacterium | reverse complement strand
GTTGGCCAGCGGCAGGGCCGCCAGTTGCCGCTGCTCCAGCGCCACGTTGGCAAACCCGCCAAGCAGCCCGGCACCACCTACCGCCGCCGGGTCTTTCGAAAACACCGATGGGGTCAGAAAAATGACGGTGGAGCCGCGAGCCATCCGGTTGGCGAGCGCTCTAAAATCTGCCATATCGCCGCTGCCGTTCCCCACAAGGATCAGCTCCCGCTTGTTGCTGTCTTCCGAAGTGAAAGGACGCGTGCGCAGACCATGGTCCGCCAACCAGGCCGCCAGCTCATCATCTTTTCCCCATAACACAATTTCTGCGCTGACTGCCGGCATCGTCTTTGCATCAAAAACCTCGAACGTGATCTCCTCCCCGGCGGCGGCGACACCCTTTTTGAACTCGACCACGAACTTGTAGGTGCCGGTAGGGCCGTCGATTTTCACCTCTTTGGAAAGGACCGGATGGACAAACTCCGGGCGCTCCTCCCATTTGGGAATCGTGACGACGAGATCTTCCTCAAAAACCCGGCGGCCATCCGGGGCGACGACCATCGCACGGGCCGGATAGTCACCCGGCGGCAGGACATCCAAATTCGACAGCACGGCTTCGAGCTTCACCGTGGAGCCGCTGTAAACGTTCACCGGTTCGGCGAACAGCGACCACCGCACCGGGGCGGTGAGATCGTTCTGAAGTTCGACGACACCCGGCTTGAACTCGCGAAAAAGGTTAAGCAGCCCGACGCCGTTGAAATCCGAGTCCGGCCCGGCGCAGAACAGATACCCCGCGAGGTGCGGATTGGCCCGGAGCGCGTTGCCAGTCTCGCGGCGGAGCTTGAGCATGTTGCGTTCGCTGGCGATGAAGAAGTCCTCGGGTCGGGTCCAGATGCGGTCGAGTTTCCAGGCTTTCCAATCGCTGAGAAATTGATCCAGTTGGGCTTGATAATAGCGGGCGTCCTCGGCGTATGTGGCTCCCATCTGTTCATACAGACGGGCGAAGCGCGGCAGATTTACGGCACAGCCGGTGCCGATCTCGCTGATGACGATCTTGCGGCCGGGAGCGGTGGATCCGAGCGTGCGCATGCGTTCGATCTCTGCGGCGGTGTGGGGGATAGATTGATAAGCATGCAGCGTGGATTTGACCGGAGCCGTTCCGCCAACCATCGCGGCGTAAGCGGGCCACGAGAAGGGAATCTTCGTCCCATCCGGGCTCTCGTTGCCCATGAGGTGCTGCCATTCTTTTGCTCCCGGATTGCTCAGCGAGCCCTGCGACATATCGAGGTCAAATCCTCCGCTGGCGAGAGAAAAGACGCGGGTGTCATCGAGGTGCTTCAACAAGGGCAGCGAACCTGCGGCATGGCGGAATTGCTGGCCATCCAGACTTTCGTTCAAGACGCCCCAGATGACGATGGAGGGATGATTCCGATCGCGTCGGATGATCCCACCGATGGAGTCATCAAACCGGCGGGGCATCACGGGGCCATCCGCCATGTGGACCGCCCCATAGTGCTCCTGTTGAACGAGTATGCCGAGCTCGTCGAACACGTCGAGATCCCGGGCTCGAAGTCCGCCCCAGATGACCCGGCAGATGTTCAGCCCCATCGCCTTCCACGCCACCACATCGCGGCGCACGTAGTCTTCGTTGGGAGCCACGCGGAAACCGACCGGATACATCGGCAGCATCAGCGCGCCTTGCAGGTAGATGCGCTTGCCGTTGAGTTGGAAGGACCCGTCCTCGTAGCGGAAATCCCGGAAGCCACAGCGCGTCGACCGTTCGTCCACGGACGGCGAGTCCGCAACGTTGGCGAGGACACTCACGCGATAAAGAAACGGATCGTCCAGAGCCCACAGTCGCCACTGCGGAACTGTCAACTCACCGACGACGCGCGTATCGCCCGGTGGCACCTCGGATTTAAAATCGAGAGTCTGAATCGTCTCCCCTTCCTTCGCGGGCGCAATGGCCATCCGCGTGATGACTTCCTGCGTTTTCGACCCGGCGTTCCGAAAGGTCGCCGTGACATGGACGCGGCCGGTTTTCCAATCCGGCTGGACATGAAGATTCTCGACCCGCACGGCCGGAGTCGCTAGCAGATCGACCGAATCCACGATGCCGCCAACGTTGTAGATTTGGGCCGCTTTGAGCGGATAGGTTTTGGCGCTCCGCGGGACATCGCCCAACGCAATGCCGTCGATGGGCTCGCGGGTCGGATTCAAAACCCGGACGGCGAGGAGATTCGCTTGGCCGGGTTTCACCGCATCGGTCACATCCAGCTCGAATGGCGTCTCCGGCCCCTCGTGTTGGCCGACGCGGATGCCATTGACCCACACCTCGGCCAAGTAATCGACCGCGAGAAAACGCAGGATGTAGCGGCCACCCGAATGGGGATTTGCAGGCGGAGTGAATTCCCGCCAATACCAAGCGACACCGTGGTATTCTGGAAAAGCATCCTGGATGACCCACGGCACCCTGGTGGGCTTGGCGTCCGCCGTCGGAGCGTCGAACCACCGTTGCTCGCGTCCCACGTTCTGCGGATCGGTGGCAATTTTCCAATCGTTGCCGTCGATGTTGAGCGTGACGGCGTTCAATGAGCCGAGGGACGCCGTTTTCTCCGCACGGGCGGTGACCGGAGTGGCGCCTAGAACGGCAAATTCCGTGGCTGCCGGCTGCAAGTGATGGACCACTGCATCCCGGGTCAGATCGGAGTTTGCCGTGAGGTGAAAATATCCGGCTGGCAGCGGCAGAGAGAAGCTGGTCTGGAAGCCGTTCTCGTGACTGAGCGTGACCGGCTGGATCGCGACAGAGTTCCCGAATTCATCTGCGCATTCCCAGGTCGTGGTCACGACATCGGTGGTGGCAAATCGCACGGGATCCACACTCACCGCCACCTTCACCGGTTCGCCTTCGGAAAAGATGCGGGATGGATTACTGGGGGCGAGTTGCACGCCAGTGGATTTTACGAAATTTGCAAACTGCTGTTCCGGGGTCGGCGCGTTAATTTGAACGGAAAGCCCGACAGCGTCCTTCTCGGGTCCGCCCTCCCCAGCCCAGACGAGAAAATCGAGGGTTTCGTTTTCTTGGAGATTCAATATGGAAAACTCCATCGGCACCGGCTCACCGACTGGAATCGCCTGCCCCTCGCGTAGAACCGTTTGCTGCGACGTGCCGAAATTCCGTAACACGTAAATCATCGCACTGGCCTCCGGGTGAAGACGG
>JBGSMR010000194.1:0-3089 GCA_041740065.1 Chthoniobacterales bacterium | reverse complement strand
GGGACGGTTGGGTTACCACGTGAGCGAAAACATACAATAAAAAGAATAACGTCAAGATGCGCGAATTCGATGTCAAAAAACTGGCACGATTCTACGGAATCGGTATTTTCCCCTAATGAGTCGTAAGGGAATCCATATCGGACCACATCATTTGGGAGGGAAAGACCTCATCTTTGTGCTGGGGCCGTGCGTGATGGAGACGCCAGCATTTACCCGCCGGATGGCCAAGAAGATAGCTGCCATTTGTTCGGACACGGGCACGAAGTTTATTTTCAAGGCGTCATATGATAAGGCAAACCGCACATCGATGGGGTCTTTCCGAGGGACTTCACTCCACGACGGATGTGCGTTGCTTGCAGAAATCGGGGGTGAATATGGGGTGCCGGTGACGACTGATATTCATTCTCCCGATGAGGCGGTGCAGGCTGCGGAATTCATCGATGTACTCCAGATTCCAGCATTTCTTTGTCGCCAAACGGACTTGATCCTGGCTGCTGCGGGGACAGGGCGGGTTGTGAATGTGAAGAAGGGCCAGTTTCTGGCTCCCTGGGATGTGCGAAACATTGCCCTCAAGCTCGACGCCGGTGGATGTAGTCGATATGTGTTCACCGAGCGGGGCACCACATTTGGATATAACAACTTGGTGGCCGATATGCGTTCGATTCCTTGGATGCAGGAACTCGGATACCATGTTATCTTTGATGCCACTCACTCCGTGCAACGTCCAGGTGGTGGTGGCGACACGACAAGCGGCGATGGTGACCTTGCGCCCGTCTTGGCTCGTGCCGCCGTAGCTGCGGGTTGTGACGCGGTATTCATCGAGACTCACGAAAACCCATCCCGCGCTCTCTCTGACGGTCCGAACCAAATCCCACTGCGCGCACTTCCAAAGCTTTTGAAACAACTCCATGCCATCCGCGAATCCATTTGTTAACGCCATCTGTGCGGGACTCATCGCACTAGCATTTCACGCTGTGCAGGCGGACCCCGGCAAGACTCCGGAGGAAGCTTCCAGCGATCCGGCGAAACCTGCGTCCAATCAGGAATCTGATATGCTTCGCGACATCCCGCTCGACGAGACATTCCACGGGCTGCGGATTCCGCATACCGGGCCCGATGGCAAGCTTCTCATGCTGCTTGATACCAAATCAGCGCGCCGGATCGACGAAGAGCACATCGAGATGGACGATCTCCGCATCGAGTTCACTGACGAAGATGGGAAGACGTTTGTCGTGACAATGCCAGTCGCCACATTCAATCTCAGCGACCGGGTTCTTTCTGGAAAAGAGACGGTCAAAATCGAACGAGAAGATTTTGTGATCGATGGAGATGGGGCGGAATTTGATACACGGAATCGCCTCGGAAAAGTTATCGGAAACGTAAAAATGCTAATCTTTGACACCCAAAATTTGGACAATGAGTAATCGATTTTATCTAGCCAGCATGGCACTCGCACTAGTGCTACCCACATGGGTTAACGCCCAATCTTCACCTTCGATCAGCCCCGAGGGAAATGCTCCGAAAAGTAACCCTGATAGTTTGTTCGCGACAGATCGTCCAGCTGGTGCACAAACAGAGATCACCGCGCAGAAGGAGGCGACATTCAATAACGCTGAAAACATTGCGACATTTACTGGCAATGTCGTGGTGAAAGATCCGCAATTCACTATGTTTTGCGAGCATCTCATCGTCTACATGAACGAGAATCGCAAGGGACTCAAGGTGGTGGAAGCAATCGGCAAGGTCACTATCGTTCAAGAAAATAAGGACGAAAAGGGCAATCCAAATAAGTCTATCGGCCGCGCGGGTAAGGCACTTTTTGATCCTGTTTCTGGCGATATCACTCTCACACAAAGCCCGCAGATCCAGCAGGGGATCAATAACCACATTGCTGTGGACCCATCCACGGTCATGATCCTCAACCGTGCTGGACGCCTCACGACGCAAGGCAGCAGCCGCACGGTAATTATTGATGCGAATGAAGGAGCGGTGGCCCGATGACCGCCCCAACGATTACTCAGAAGGCTCCTCCAGGGGAGTTCGACTCCAACCGGCCTCCGCTGCTACGCACGGAAGGGTTAGTGAAAATCTACGGTGGTAGATCGGTCGTAAATGGCGTCGATATTAACGTCAAACCCGGTGAAATCGTGGGTCTATTGGGCCCGAATGGTGCAGGCAAAACGACAACCTTCTACATGATCGTCGGCTTGGTCCGCCCGAATGGAGGCCGCGTGTTTTTCCACGACAAGGATGTGACGAATCAACCCATGTATCAGCGGGCTCGCGAAGGCATGGGATATCTTCCACAGGAAGAGTCAATCTTTCGAAAACTCACTGTAGAACAAAATATTCTCGCAATTTTGGAGACCACGAAGGCGAGCAAAAAAGAGCGCAAGGCGCGCTGCGAGGAACTGTTGAGTCAGTTCGGCATTGAACACGTTGCAAAGCAGGACGCGCTGACGCTGAGCGGGGGAGAAAAGCGCCGACTCACGATTGCCCGTTCGTTGGTAACGAACCCGACGCTCCTGATGCTCGACGAACCGTTCAGTGGCGTGGATCCGATCGCCGTATATGATGTGCAGCAGATCGTAACGGATTTGCGAAAAAGCGGCCTCGCGATTATCATTACCGATCACAATGTGCGTGAAACATTGAATATCGTGGACCGTGCATATTTGATCTTTGAGGGGCGTGTCGAGAGTCAAGGGAACAAAGATTTTCTCCTCAATGACCCGATTAGCCGGAAACTCTATCTAGGTGAGTCGTTCACGATGTAGACCTTTCCCCGCGGTGACAGAAACCCCGCCAAATACTTCTCCGATTCTATGAGTTTCTCCACCTCCGAGCGCGTCAAGCACATCACGGTCGGCGAATTCTACGCTTCCCATGCGGAGGCTTTGGGGCTGCGGTTAGAGGGGTTGTCACTCGGAATGAACCGGAAAATCCGGGAGCCGACCATCAACCGTCCTGGCCTTGCGCTGGCGGGATTCTACAGCTATTTCCCCGGCAAAAGACTCCAAGTGATAGGAAATTCGGAGCTGTCCTATCTCCGCTCCCTCAAGGCAACAGTTTTGGGTGAGCGATGTCGG
>JBGSMR010000191.1:0-10503 GCA_041740065.1 Chthoniobacterales bacterium | reverse complement strand
CGGAGAATTCCTTGGGCAGCCTCCCTGTGACTTCGCGCACTACCAACCGCATCGATACAGCCTGATCGCCCGATTTACCTCCGACGAGCAGCACCGATGCAATGGGGGAGAGCATTTTGCCGAGAATATCATACCGATTCTCTGCAGGCGCCTCCTGCGCGCATGCGCCGCGAGCGACTGAGAGCACCAAGGCGACACACAAAACCGGGAAATTACGCAAAAGAATCATTTGCGCCGGAAGATAGCGGCATGTGCGATCCGGTGCAAAAACTATCGCCGCGGTGCTTTTAACGTTGCGCCCAGCCGTGCTTTGGCTTTTCGATGGAAATATCAATGATGGCTTGGCAAGCAATATTGGCCCAGCAAGGCACGGGGCTCTACTACGCGTTCACGGAATCCACGGTCGAGGGGAAGATTATTCTACTCACCCTATTTTTCGCGTCGATTTTTAGTTGGTCAGTAATGGTGACAAAATTTCGCGTCCTCCGATTCGGACAACGCCAATCCGAACGATTCTCGGAGATCTTTCACCGCGACCGCCAACCGCTCCGCCTGTATGAATCCGGCGTGCGCTACGATGGCTCACCACTCTACCACATCTATGCCGCGGGCTGCGCTGAGCTGTGTTTTCAGATGCTGGGCTCCACCGAAGTGGACGAAACATTCCGCGCCCGCCTCGATGCCGCACCAAAAATCACGCCCGCCCAAATGCATTCCGTGACCGCTGCTATGGAACGCGCGGTCGGCGAATCTGCGCTGGAATTGGAATCCCAAATGAATGTCCTGTCGATGGCTGTCAGCGGCGCCCCCTTCCTCGGGTTGCTCGGCACCGTGTGGGGCGTCATGGATGCCTTCGGCGGCATCGCTGTTGCCGGCAATGCAAACCTCGCAGCCATGGCACCCGGCGTCTCGGGCGCGTTGATCACCACCGTCGTCGGGCTGCTCGTCGCCATCCCTGCGATGTTCGGATACAACTTTCTCGTCACCAGCATCCGGTCCTTGCTCGTACGCTGCGACAACTTCGCGGCCGAACTCGCCTCAGAAATTGAACACCGATTCGTCGAATACGGCACCCGCGAATCCCGGCGGGACAACTAACCCACACCGATGCGCCGATATTCCAACCGCGCTCACCTGACGACGGTCACCGAGCTGAACGTGACGCCGCTGCTCGATCTCGCGTTTGTTCTTTTGATCATCTTCATGATCACAACCCCGCTCATCGAAAACAGCCTCGATCTCGTCGTGCCTACAAGCTCCACAGCCAAAAGCGAGGTCGATCCCGCCGAGGTCCAGATGGTTTCCATTACCAAAGATGCAGAAATCGAACTCAACGAAGAGCCAATGACGGCCGCAGATCTCGAATCCCGCCTCATGGCGATGAAACGGGATCAGCCGGGGGTTGCAGTCGTCGTCCGGCCGCACAAGGACCTGCCAATCCAAACATTTATCGGTATCATGGACCTGCTCCAGCGCGTCGGAATCACCAAGGTAGGAGTGATGACCAAACCCGAAGGATCCGCCGCGCCGTAATCTCCGGCCCGCAATGAAACGCCGACCGATCAGAAAAACTCTGGACCCCCGCGCTCACGCCCGCCGGCGGCAATTCCAAGGGGCATTTGTTTTGGTCTCCTTGCTTCACGTGATAGCAATCGGATCGATCTTCTGGCTGTCGAAACAACGCATCGTCGAGCAACCGCTCGGCGACGTCGTGTGGATGGACGCCAGCGCCTTCGTTCAAAACATCGAACTCCCACCAGAGATCGAAGAAACTCCCGAACCCACGCCCGCGCCAACGCCAGAACCCACGCCCGAGCCAACGCCAGAACCCACACCGCCGCCAACACCCGAACCCACGCCGGAAGCCACCCCAGAACCAGAAAGCGAAATTCCGCTCCCAACTCCAACTCCAACTCCAACTCCAACTCCAACTCCAACTCCAACTCCAACTCCAACTCCAACTCCAACTCCAACTCCAACTCCGACGCCCAAACCTACGGCTACTCCGACACCGAAGCCGACACCGAAACCGTCACCGACGCCGACACCCAAACCGTCACCCAAACCGTCACCCAAACCGTCACCCAAACCAACGCCCAAACCAACGCCAAAACCATCGCCAAAGCCCAGTCCGTCTGCCACGCCAAAGGCCACGCCAAAAGCATCCCCTAGCGCGACACCCAAAGCATCTCCGACGGCAGCAAAACCGGCCAACACTCCGACGAAAGCCACCGAAGGCTCGGCGACCGATGGGGCCGGAGCGGAAACTCAATCGGGAGGCGGCGGCACGAGTGATTTCGGGTGGTATCATGAGATGATCCACGATTCGTTTTTCAAGCAGTGGGATCAGCCAACGTCGGTGATGGAAGCAAACCAGCAATTTGCCACAACGCTTCGCATCACCATCGAAAAAGATGGCAGCATATCATCAGCCGAAGTTGTCAACTCCAGCGGCAATGTTGTGATGGATGAATCTGTACTCGCAGCGGCAAAACGCGTCAAACGCATCGCCCAACTTCCAGAAGGCATCTCGAAGGGGGAATCGTACACAATCAATATCGCTTTCGAACTCGATCAGAACTAGTGTCCCCTTACCTATTCTAAAATTATGTGGAATCCCCGTCGGCTGCGTGCTGCTGTCCTTAGTGTCCTTGCTGCCTCCTCCCTTCACGCAGCCGAAACCCCGCCCTCGTCCCCCTCTCCCACAAATGTCCTAGATCGGCAACTGCCGGCGGTGCTTGCCGATTGGCAGTCGTGGGCACTGTGGGATGAAAATCCGTCGCCACCGCTCTTCAATGATGCCGGTCAAAAGATAGCGGTTTGGCCCTCACGAATGGTGCTGAATGCCACGGCAACTGGCGCGGAATTTTCTGTCACACTGCGCGTTTTTCAAGAAGTCCGCACAGTTCTCCCCGGCGGAAACGACCACTGGCCACAGGACGTCACACTCAACGGACAACCCGCCCCCATCACCCCGCAGGAGGGACGTCCATCCATCCGTCTCACGCCCGGAATCTGGGAAGTTCGCGGGAGATTCCAGTGGGCCACCATGCCCCAGCAACTTTCTATTCCGCAGGGCGTCGGCTTACTTACATTGAATGTTGACGGCAGCGCAGTGCCCTTTCCCGGCTGGGACGCATCGGGGCAGTTATGGTTGCGTCGGGACCGAGTGAGCGACGAAACGGAGCGCGACTTTGTCAGCATTCAGGTCTATCGGGTGATTGAGGACGGAATACCGATGTGGCTTCGGTCCGAAATCGAGCTCACGGTGAGTGGGAAAAACCGTGAGGAATCCCTCGGCGCCGTGCTCCCAGCCGGCTGGAAACTTTCCTCCGTAAGCGCACCGATCCCTGTGTTTATCGATCAAAACGGAGAAATGAACGCCCAAGTTCGCCCCGGTCGGTGGGTGGTGCAGGTCGATGCGTTTCGATTGGACAGCCCAACGGAGATCCTCTACCCAGACGGTCTAAAACCCGCGGTGGCCGATGAATTGATCGGATTCCGTGCGCAGCCGGAGTTGCGACTGGTGGAAGTGACAGGTATTCCCGCAGTGGATGTTTCGCAAACAACGTTCCCTCAAAAATGGAGGGATCTTCCCGTGTATCGTTGGGAAACTCAAACGCCCTTTGGTCTCGCAGAGCGGCAGCGCGGCACGGGGCTTCAGCAACCCGCCGCACTTACCATTTCCCGTCAACTCTGGTTGGATGAGGATGGCGGCGGGATCACTGCGCAGGATCGAATCACCGGTGGCAGCCAGGAAATCTGGCGATTGGATGCTACACCAGGGCTGCTCCCCGGGTCGATCCAAGTCAATGGCGAGGGCCAGTTGATCACACGGAATCCCGAGACAGGCACGCTCGGCGTGGAACTGCGCACGCGGGACCTCAACGTGCTCGCAACCGGCCGCATGAATGCCGTTTCAGAATTTTCCGCCACCGGATGGCAGACCGATACAGACGGCCTCAATGTGACACTTATGCTGCCTCCCGGTTGGCGTTTGTTTGCTGTGTTTGGCCCAGACGAAGTGGACGGGGAATGGATCTCGTCTTGGTCGTTGCTGGATTTGTTCCTGTTACTGATCTTCTCGGTGGCAGTATTTCGCATCTGGGGTCCGATGCCAGGCGCGCTCGCTTTCCTCGCATTCGCTGGTTCATACCATGAAACCAATGCCCCGCATTTCCTGTGGCTTGCACTTCTGGTCCCATTGGCACTGCTGCGAGTAATCCCGCCCGGCGCGGGACGAACTCTGGTCCTAATGTGGAAATGGCTCACCGTCCTCGCACTCGCGTTCGCATTAATTCCGTTCCTAAGCCAGCAAGTACAACAGCTCATTTATCCCCAACTAGAATGGAATCAAGATGGTGACATTCGCCCACTAAGCATCAGTGCGCCGGCAGCCGATGCCATGGTGTTCGAAGAAGCAAACTTCGCACCCAGCCCCGACGCCGCACCGCAACCAAGAACAGCCCTGGCGGTCGAAGACGGTTATCGGGCCAAAGGCGGAGTCTCTAGCGCAGATAAACAGTCCGCTAAAAGCAACCTCGCTTACGCTGCCGGTGTCCGCATTCAAACGGGCCCCGGAGTTCCAGAATGGGGATGGCGCTCCATCAACATGCGCTGGAATGGCCCGGTGCAGCCAGACCAAGTCGTAAAACCCATCTTTATCTCGATGGAAATGGAGCGAATCATCACGTTTTTCCGCATCGTCTTTCTCCTGATGCTCGCCGGATTCTTGCTTGATGCACGACGCCTGACAGGCGTTCTTTCTCGACGGAAATCTACAGCCGCCGCAACTTTGCTTGCGGCATTAGCTCTCTTGCCCATTCCGCATGCTGGAGCCCAGATCCCAGACAACACGCTCCTCGAAACACTTCGGCAGCGTCTCGTGCCGCCATCGGATGCATTCCCCACCGCAGCCGAAATCCCATCCGCCACCCTTGCAATCGAAGGCAATCGCATCACCGTCACGTCAGAAATCCACGTCGCCGAGGGTTGCGCCGTGCCGCTGCCAGGCCGTCTGCCATCCTGGTCGCCCGTGAGCATCACGATAAATGGCATTCCTGCCACTGCGGCAACCCGCCGGGATGCGTTTCTCTGGGTGGCGCTCCCTGCTGGCGTCCACACAGTCGTCGTGGAAGGCGTCATTGCCGAAACTCCCGACTGGGAATGGACGTTTGCTCTGAAACCACGCCGGATTGTTGTAATCGCACCGGACTGGAACGTCTCCGGAATCAATGCGGATGGAGTGCCGGAGTCCCAGGTGTTCCTCGCTAGAAAACAAAAATCGGATGCCGGTGAAGCAAATTACGACCGGCAGGATCTAAACTCCGTCGCAGTGGTCGAGCGGGCGTTTGAACTAGGCCTCGTCTGGCAGTTGCGCACCACCGTGCGCCGGCTATCACCACGTGGTCGTGCCATTGAGCTCCGCGTTCCATTAGTCCCAGGAGAACGGATCCTGTCGTCCAACTTGGTTTTGGACGGTAACCTCGCTGAGGTTCGCATTGGTGGAAATGAAGACTTCGTGTCGTGGAATAGCGAACTGCCAACAACGGAATCCATCACGTTGGCCGCCACTGCGGACTCACCCTGGGTCGAACGCTGGACACTCGTGGCAGCGCCCACTTGGAATCTCACGTTCTCTGGAATTGCTCCAGTCTTTGAATCAGCCAATCCAAACCTCGTCCCCACGTGGTCGCCATGGCCTGGCGAATCCGTGACATGGAAAATCACCCGCCCGGAAGCGGAACAAGGGGCAACCCTCACCATCGACCGCGCGCAACACACGATCTCCGTGGGAAGCCGACAGCACACCAGCGAACTTTCTCTCGCGATCCGCAGCAGCCTTGGTGAGGAGTTTTCTATCATGTTGCCCGAAGCCGCGGAAGTGACGTCACTCTCCCATGATGGAAAACCCATTCCTGTCCGATTGGATGCCGGACGCCTCATTCTCCCGCTCAAACCAGGAGCGCAGAATGTGACAGCAAATTGGAAAACCAACACCGACGAGGGATTTCACGTGCTGACAGATCCCGTACGACTCCCCACAAACAGCGCAAACGTAACGACCTCAATGAACGTAGGTGCGGATCGATGGATATTGTGGACACACGGTCCGCTGCGTGGACCCGCAGTGCGATTCTGGATCGTCCTCGCCGTGGCAATCACCGCAGGATGGATTCTCGGGTCCATCCCCGGCTCACCACTGAAACGCTATCAATGGATGCTTCTCGCATTGGGGCTGACACAGGTGCCATTGGCTGCCGCCCTTTTTGTAGCGGGATGGTTTTTCCTGTTTGTCTGGCGAGGACTTCCATCATTCGAACGTCTGCCTACCTTCTTGCATAACGTCATTCAGGGTTTCGCAATCCTGGCAACAGGCGTGCTGTTATTGATATTCATCTGGGTCGTGGGCGCGGGTCTGCTTGGCAGCCCTGAGATGTTCATCCTCGGCAACGGCTCAAACAGCACGTTTTTGCAATGGTATCAGGACCGTTGTGCAGAAGCCCTCTCACAACCCGGCTATTTCTCTATCTCAATTTGGTGGTATCGACTGCTGATGTTACTGTGGGCATTGTGGCTTGCCGGATCGCTCCTGCGCTGGCTCTGGTGGGCCTGGGGAAAATTCATCCTCGGAGGAGTGTTTCGTCGAGGCCTGGCAAAGTGACCGATGCCCGGTCTCAACTCTGCGTCCCGTCGTCCCTGCACGAGATTCTATTTCCGTTTCTAGAATCAAGGGTTGAGCGATTTACGCATTGACTCCACACATCGTCGCAGAGCGGGAGCGGGATCATCGACATCGGCTTCATATTCGATCACTGCCATTCCTTGAAAATTGCCGTCCATCAGCGCCTGCGCAAATGCCGGAAGGTCCAGATTTCCAGTGCCGACGACGACATCTTTCCAAGCGGCATTGTGCTCGAAAACGAAGTCTTTGAAATGCACGCCGTAGATACATCCTGCGAACCGTTTGGCCCATTCGACAGGGTTCCCATGGTGTGGTCCGATCTGCATCGCCCACGCAGTGTCGATACAGAGACCGATCTCCGGTCCGCCAAGCGCGAGCAAATACTCGATAACATCTGGCGATCCTCCGAACATATATCCCCCGTGACAGTGCAATCCCACCCGAATCCCAAACTCCCGGCTCCACCGGCGCACCTTAGGAACTGCGGCCTGAAACGTGTCCACCGTGAGGTGCGCTGAGATGTATTTTGCCCCAGCCACGGACGCGCACTCAAACCAAGCGCGTTCGCTCGCATCGCCAGTGAACGTCTGGACACCAAGTGACACGATGTCGACTCCGGCGCTTCGATATATGTTAGCCACATCGGCAAATCCGACCGGATCGGAGAAATCTGCGTGTACCGCACAGAGCTCGATTTTATGCAGATCAATGGATTTGACCATAGCTGCCACATCCGCGTTGTTTTTGAATGCACGGAAACAGTAGCTCTGGACGCCGAAGTCTATGGCAGGGGATTGGATTGAGTCGGACATAGGATGCAATAGGTTAAAGATTAATGGATGTGCCAGTTCGCGAGGACTCCGCCAAGGCATCGAGAATCCGTTGGACCGTCAGGGCTTGGGTCATAGTCACGCACAACGGCTCGATTCCATGCAAATGGTTGATCAGGTTATGGAATCTATCCCCGTGCGCATGGGAGTTCGCCGCCTGCGGGTTTTCCAATGTGTAGTAGTTTCCGAATGTATCATCGCGCCGAAAGATCTTGTCGGCATAAACTTTCCCACCCGCTTCCGTGCCGTACAATTCAACATCCACACGGTCAGATTCCTCCGCATGGCGTGCCCATGCCACATCCAATGATACCGTTGCCCCATTGGCCATGCGGATTTGACCCGATGCAAAATCTTCGACTTCGAATGCGACATCCGACTTATCGGATTTGCCCCAAGACCCCTCGCCAAGGCCGCGATGACCGAACTTCCCATACGTCGATCCAAAAGCGCTCACCGGTTCAAAGTTATCCATCACATACAGACACAAATCGAGCACATGGACGCCAATATCATACAGGCATCCGCCTCCGGCCAAATCCTTGCTTCCAAACCACGTCCCGAGTTTGGGAATACCCGACCGACGCTGCCAATAGGCTTTTGCATGATAGATCTCACCAAACGCTCCGTCGACAGCCAGCGTTCGAAACCGCTGAGATGCAGGTTGAAAGCGCTGGTTCATTCCGAGTGTGAGAACCCGACCCGTTCGCTTTGCGACCTCCACCGCCTGCATCGCCTCTCCAGCAGACATTGCGAAAGGTTTTTCAAGCAGGACGTGTTTTCCAGCTTCCAGTGCCGCAATCGTTAGCGGGACGTGAAACTTATTCGGCACCGCAATATACACCGCATCGATTTCAGGATCAGAGAAAATATCCGCAGCATCAGCGACTGGCTTGGCCCCGGGAAATGCAGCACACAATTCCTCCCGGCGCTCGCGGTTCAGGTCCTGCACCGCAATCAAGCGACCCGAGGGATGTTCCGTGAGCTTGCTCGCGCTCCAATGCGCAATTGCGCCTGCGCCAATAAATCCAAAGCGAATAAGTGGGTGTTCCATTTGTGAAAAGGTAGGTGTCCGATGAGTTTTATATCGCATCCATTATATCTCAATCGCTATGACTATAAAAATCCTCGGATTTCATGTGAAAAAGCTTTGTCACCCCAGGGAACTCATCAACGTCACCCATTATCATCAATCGGCCGGGGTTCACCCTCAGCCCCGAATGATTCCGCGCCATCACGAGTGTGTTGAGCTGGTTACCGCCGGCCGTGGATGGGTGCGCCAGCGGGATGAGTGGATCGAAGTCACGGCGGGTGACTTAGTCTGGAACAGCCCAGGCGACCAAACCATCGGAAGAAGCGAATTTGACGATCCTTACCGCTGCCTCGCGGTAGTGCTGCGCGTGGGAGCACCTCAAGGTCGCAGCATCTCGCGGTTTTCGGTGTGGCCAGATGTGCTAGCAGTGAAGAAGTTCTCTGACGAAGTCGTGGGTCTGTTCCTCAATGATTCATTCGACCGGGCCTTCCTCATGCATTACATCGACGCAGTATTGTATATGCAAGTGTGTCGATACACCGCAGCACGACGGGCCCAGCGCTACACCCCACCCGTGCGCGTCGCGCTGGACATCATGGAAAGTCGTTTCTCCCACCCGCTGTTTGTCAAGGATGTGGCGCGTTTGGCGGGCGTTTCAGCCCCGCATTTGCACGAATTATTCCGTCACCATGTGGGAGCAACGCCCCATCAATGGCTGATTCAGCGCCGAATCCGAGAAGCACGCGAGCGCCTTGTGCGCACCACGGATTCCGTGAAAGAGACCGCCCATGCGTGCGGCTTTAACGATGCTTCAAGCTTCACTCACGCCTTCCGGAAGTCCACCGGCCTCACCCCCTCCGCCTTCCGCGCACACTATTTTCCAAGCTGACGCAGTACGCCCCCGAACCAGCGGCCGCGAGAACTCTACGCCACCACTCGCCGTTTCCTGCAATTCCGGGTCGTCATTGAGATCCACATCGAGGTGATGCCGAATCGCGCATTTGATTTCAGCCGCCTTGGTTTTGGGGCGGCTATGTTTTTCGACTTCCTTTTCGAAATCCTCGTTTAGGATGAAAAGCGGTCCCACCTTAACGTTGATGCCCTTTGATTCGAGGAAGGCATCGGTGATCGTGCGCAGTTTGGGAGGGATTCCTTTCCTGCTGAGCCTGCCGTCCCGGAAATGCTTAGCTGCCATTTCATTGATCGCCACCAATGGCTGGAAATCCCCCATGGAGTCGAGCGCCTGCCTGGCCGGGAATACGAGGTTTAGGTTTTTGGTGAACTTCTTGAAGAGGCCCATGAATTCGAATTGTAGATCCTCGTCGTAAAACACATCTGCTTCGTTCAGATCGGTCAATCCGTGCTTCTTCAGCAGCGCCAACACCGCATCGCGGCTGGCTTTCAACTCCCGGATTTCCTCTTCGGGGAAACTCAGCACATCCACCACTTCCATCTGCTCACGCTCGTCGTAGTTATCAAACGCCTTCTTCAAATGATGCCCGACACCGACGTAGTCCACGACGAAGCCCTCATTCTTGGAATCGCCACCCACCCGGTTCACCGGCGCGATGGCTTGGAGCAGTCCATGGGCTCCGATGATCTTGTCCAGATACATCACCTCCTCCAGCGGCGCATCGAAAGCCGCCAGGAGCATGTTGTTCACGGTCACGATACCCACGTCACCACTTACCCCCTCGCCTTTCTTGCCGAAGGGCAGCTTTAAGGTCTTGATCGTTGCTTCGAGCTTTGATGCGTTGGTGTAAGGCGTGAGATGGAGTTCGTCACTGTGATTGCTGGAAGTCACCACGTCGCTCTTGAGCTGTTTGAGCCGCGCCAAATCCAGCTTGAGCGGGTTCGTTTCTTCGAGAGCTGCAATGGTCTCGACCACTGCCGCATCAACATGTTTTTTGTATCCCACGGCAGCTTCGCGGGAAGTCGCCACAATCTGCGCCTTG
>JBGSMR010000181.1:0-8103 GCA_041740065.1 Chthoniobacterales bacterium | reverse complement strand
TTTGGCCGGTCAGCGGTTCAGAGGGTTTTCATGTCGATGACGAAGCGGTATTTCACGTCGCTTTTGACGATGCGGTAGTAGGCGGCGTTGATGTCTTTGATATCGATCATCTTGATCGAGGGGCGGATATCCTTTTCCGCGCACAAATCCAGGATTTCCTGGGTCTGCCTGATCCCTCCGATGAGCGATCCGGCCAAAGTGATGCGGCTGAAGACGAGGGAGGCGGGGGAAAATTCTGGGAACTTCACCATGTTGCCGACGACGATGATTTTCCCGTCGGTTTTCATCAGGCTAATATACGGGGCAAGGTCGTGTGGGACGGGGATGGTATTGATGAGCATGTCAAGCGATCCGGCTACCACTTTCATCTGATCGTCGTCCGTAGAAACGATCACCTGGTCCGCGCCCATGTTGAGGATTTCGTCCTCTTTGCTGTTATCGCGGGTGAACGCAATGATTTTCGCGCCGAGGGCTTTGCCAATCTGGACGGCCATGTGTCCGAGGCCGCCGATGCCTGCGACTCCAAGCGTCTGGCCTTCCTTGAGATCCCAGTGTTTCATCGGCGAATACACGGTGATGCCGGCGCACATGATGGGGCCGGCGTATTTTGGGTCGATCTTTCCGGGAACCTTCAGGATAAATTCCTCGCGGACGATGAGATCGGTGGAATAGCCGCCGTAGGTGTTGGTGCCGTCCGGTTTCATGGGGCCGTTGTAGGTCAGGGTCGCACCTTTTTCGCCTTGGCAGTAATTTTCCTCACCGGCTTCGCAATAGTCGCACTTCTGGCAGCTATCGACGATGCAGCCGACCCCGACGACATCGCCGATCTTCACTTTGCTCACGCCCTCACCAATTGTGGTGACGCTTCCGACGACCTCGTGACCGGGGACGCATGGATATTGGGTGTTGCTCCAATCATTCCGCACCTGATGGAGGTCCGAGTGGCAAACGCCGCAGTGGGTGACCTTGAAAGCGACTTCGCCATGCCCAACTTTCTTCCGATTGAAGACGACAGGGATGAGATCCTTGTCCTTCGCCAGTGTTCCGAATCCGTAAACTTTGATGGGTTCTTCGCTCATATTCTATTTTTTTCTCAGATGTAAATTGTCGTAGATCGGGTATGGCATTGACTCCGAGGGGCGGTATTAGTGGATCGGTTGAATCTATTGATCAGCCTAGTTCGCATTTCGGGCGCTAGTTAGCCGTATTGATCCCGCGAACCCCGGTGGCTGCTTCCTTCATAATGCTAACAATCGTGTCCTCGACTTCCTGTGCGACCACCGCAAGTTGCGGGGTGTTGAACATGGCGAGCAGTGTGGTGGGCTTCAACGTGGCGAGAACAGTTTTGCCGTCCTCCTCATAAATGGAAATCCGGCAGGGTAGCGCCGTGGAGACGCTCATGTTTTCCTCGAGCACCTTTTTCGCCTGTTGCGGTTGGCATACCTCGAAGATCAAGCATTCATGGCCAAACTCCACGCCTTTCTTCGTCATGGTCTCCTGGAGATTGTGAATCTGCATCACACCAAATTGGTGGGCTTCGACAGCCTTCTGTAGGGCGGTCGCCGTTTCATGCACTGTTTTTTCAGTCGGTAATTTGATCAGCATAGGTTTTCCTTCTTTGGCAATTTGCGTAATGGATGCCGCAGATGCTTGTGTCGCTACGTTCCGATGAAAAATGGGGATATGCCAATACCTTGTCGCTTGGGATGCGATGCCTTTCAGCTATGAGGGTCCAGAGAGCCCTGCGAGGCTCACTTGCGATCGAAATGTAAAAGAAATTGTAAATGATTCCCCCGATTGGCCGTATTGCCGACGGTGCCCGGTGACGCGGGCGTAGTCGGACCTCATTAGCTCAAAGTTCGCATCCGGGAGGGCCTCCGGCTCGCGATGAAGCCGCACATGCTCTCCAAACAATTTTTCCTCAACGGTTGGAAACCGCGGTCATTCCGATTAGAATCCGAGGATCTTTTTAAAAAATGAAAACTTCTCGTGAAACGATTTGGCGTCTGTGTGCAGGTGGCGTGTTCGCTGGACTGCTGTGTTTCTTCGCCGGCTGTGACGCCTCGAAACCTTCAGTGGCACCGCCGGTCGAGCTATTGGTTTTTGCCGCTGCGTCGACTACCAATGCTTTGCAAGATGTCTCGGCACTCTACGCTGAAAAAAGCGGAGTGAAAATTGTGCCGTCTTTTGCATCCTCTTCGACCTTAGCGAAGCAGATCGAGAGCGGTGCTCCGGCGGATGTTTTTATTTCCGCCAATCCAGGGTGGATGGATTACGTCGAAGCGGCCAAGCGTGTGGTCGATTCGACGCGCGTGGATTTACTCGGGAATCGGCTTGTGCTGATTGCGCCGATGGATAGCCCGTTGGATCAAGTGGTAATTGAAAACGGCTTCGCTTTGAATGGTCTCCTTGATGCGGACGGTCGTCTTGCTATGGGTGATCCTGCGCATGTTCCGGCAGGGATATACGGGAAACAATCCTTGGAGACGCTCGGGGTTTGGGGATCGGTAGAATCGCGTGTGGCGCCGATGCAAGATGTCCGGGCAGCGCTTGCAATGGTAGAACGTGGTGAAACGCCGCTGGGCGTGGTTTACGCAACTGATGCGGCATTAAGCGACCGGGTCCAAGTCGTGGGCGTGTTCCCAAAAGAAACGCACCCGCTAATTGTCTATCCGGCGGCAGTTGTCTCGGAGCTTAAGAAAGCAGACGCGCTGGCGTTTCTGGAGTTTTTGAAAACCCCGGCGGTGCAGGCCATTTTCGAAAAATATGGCTTTACCGTGGCAAAATAACCGAGCCGTTGAACGCATGGCGTTCGATTTTGGACCATCCGGTTTTGTGAAATGACGGATTGGTTTCATCTCAGCGCCTACGAGTGGAGTGCACTCAGGCTCAGCCTGATCGTGGCGCTGTGGGCAGTAGCGGCCAGCCTTCCCATCGGCATTGCGCTGGCTTGGTTGCTTGCTCGGAGGGTTTTCCCTGGCAAATTTCTCATCGATGCATTGTTGCACTTGCCGCTGGTGGTGCCACCCGTGGTGGTGGGTTATCTATTGCTGGTGCTGTTCGGGCGCAATGGTGTGATCGGACATTGGCTGGAGGCCACGTTTGGGATTGTTTTTGCCTTCAATTGGAAAGGGGCGGCTTTGGCTGCGGCAGTGATGGCATTTCCCTTGATGGTGCGTGCGATCCGTCTCTCGATTGAAAATGTGGATACCGGAATTGAGGCAGCTGCGCGCACATTAGGGGCGGGGCCTCTGCGGGTTTTCTTTACCGTTACCTTGCCGCTGTCCTTGCCAGGGGTGATTTCCGGATTAATCATAGCCTTTGCCCGCTGCCTTGGCGAGTTTGGGGCAACCATTACTTTTGTGTCCAACATTCCCGGGGAAACTCAGACGCTGCCGCTGGCACTCTACACCTATACGCAGATGCCCAATGGCGAGGCGGGAGCAATGAAGCTGTGCGTAATTTCCATTTTGATCGCGGTGCTGGCACTAATAGCATCTGAGGTAGTTGGACGTTATTTGCAGTCCCGCATGAGAGGACAGGAACGTCCATGAAAGTCGAGATACAGCATCAACAAGGGGATTTTCGGCTGGATGTTTCATTTCATGGAGCCAAGCGCGGGATCACTGCGTTGTATGGGCCTTCGGGGGCAGGTAAGAGCACAATTATCCAGATTGTGGCGGGTTTACGTCGCCCCTCCAGTGGCCACATCAGCTTGAATGGGATATGTTTATTTTCCTCAAAGGAAGGAATTAATCTACCCCCGGAAAAGCGGCGGATCGGAACTATTTTTCAGGATTCACGGCTGCTTCCACATCTATCCGTTTTATCGAATCTGAACTACGGGCGTAGACTGCTTCCGGTGGCAGCGCGATTTATTGAGTTTGATCCCGTAATCGAATTGCTTGGAATAAGGCACCTTTTACGGCGCAGGCCCGCAGACTTGTCTGGGGGCGAAAAGAAGCGAGTCGCGATTGGGCGCGCTTTGTTGATGAGTCCCGCAATTTTATTGATGGATGAGCCTTTGAATTCTTTGGATAGTTTGCGGAAACAGGAACTTCTGCCATTTATTCGCCAAGTGAGCGATGTCTTCAATATCCCGATCCTGTTCGTTAGTCATTTCCCCGACGAAATCCGGGCATTGGCAGATGACATCGTGGTAATACGAGACGGGAGAGTCGTAAATTTCGGTACAGCGGCTGAGGTGGAGATGACCTGATTTGGTTCAATTCTCCAATCGGGCGGTCATTGAGATGTTTGCGCGGAGCGATAGTGAGACCATACATGTGGTCTTGGCGCGGATTGTCGCATCGATGAATTCAGCTTGGGTGACTCGTGGCAGCATGGCGACGACGTTCAGATTTACCTTCACGATCGTCCATCCGAGCGCCAGTTGCGCCAGGGTCAGCGTTGCGGTAGTAATAATCTCGCCCTCCGTGAAACCGATAGCCTCAAGTTCCTCGGTGAGTGCCAAGGAAAAGCTGCTTGCATGTGCGGTTGCGATTAGTGCGGGAGGATCCGCTTCCAGATTGCTCGTCACCGGAATGCCCAAGGAGGCATCGGCCTGCTTTGACGTGCCACTTTCTGTAGTCCCGATTCTGAAACTGCCCGTAGCCACGCGTTTCCAGTGGACTGACGCTTGTTTGATGATTTGATTCAAGGTCTCACGGTCTCGCCAGAAGCTGAAACCAACCAATACTTTGTTTCTTGGGGTGCGATGCTTTTCGGCTATCGGGTAACAATCTTGGTCTCAATCGGATTCTTGTCTTAGGCTCATGGTGAAAATTTTTGCGCTTTGTGAATTGCGCTAGGCTTCGACTGCAACTCCTCGTTTGGTTGTTGTGGCTTTTGGCGCGGGAAAAGCTATCCTAGGCATCGGACGAATTTCTATGAAACGCATGTGGCTCTGGATCCCAATTTGTTTACTCGGCGCGGTTTTTTTGATGGCTTTGATGGCGGGTTGCCAGGCGACCCGGGCGAGCTACGAGTCGGCGCCTTACACGGTTGTGCAGGCGGATGGCATGTTCGAGTTGCGCGACTACCCGGCACTCACCGTGGTAGAGACGCCGATGGCCAAAGGGAACGGCAGCGACGGAAGTTTTATGCGGTTGTTCCGTTTTATTTCTGGCACCAACAACCAGAAACAGAAGATCGCCATGACCACCCCGGTGTTCATGTCTGGAAGCGCCGGGAATGCGACGATGGCCTTTGTGCTGCCGGCTAAAATGAGGTCCGGTGAAGTCCCCAAGCCGTCGGACAGCACGGTGACGGTGAGTGAATTGCCAGCCGGAAGGTTCGCTGTGCTGCGCTTCAGTGGCAGTCAGAATTCGAAAAATGAGGCCGAGGCACTCGCCAAATTGAAGGTGTGGATGGAGGCGGAGCATTTGAGCGAGCTTTCGTCGCCGGTGTATGGCTATTTTGATCCGCCATGGACACCGGGATTTCTTCGTCGCAATGAGGTCATGCTGAGGACGAACGAGACCCACTAAAGTGAGCGCTTTCGTAAATCGAAGGTCTGTGCCAGAAGGACACTTTGGCAGTCAATTTGACGCTGCATTAGACGCCCGGGTGTTGGCATGCTACAAATATATGCACTATTATGAGTGATCCCACCATTAGCCAGCGCGCCCCGTATCCGTCACCGTCGAAGCCGCAAAAACCTATTTTTGGTGTTCTTGTGGTGAGAGTAAGAACCAACCCTTCTGCGATGGTTCCCACAAGGGATCTGACTTTACGCCATTGCGCTTCGAAGCTGAAAAAGATGGCATTGTCTACTTCTGCGGCTGCAAACATAGCGGCAAAGGTGCCCTCTGCGACGGCAGCCACTCAAAACTTTAACCCGGCAAATCCTGGGTGTCACGGGCTCCACATTCCTAGCGCGTCGGGAGCCCGCCTGATGGAGTGTGATCCCACATGTTCCGGCCGGCTGGACGACTGTGAGGACTCTTAATGCCGATTTTTCCTATCGGCCCAGCGCCAGATTCGAGTGGTAGCCTGACCCCCGGTGTGTTTCCGGAAAAACAACTATTTTCGGCGCTCTGATGCTCGGCGGTATCCTATCTGCCGAAGTGTGTTTTTGCGTGCAAACAAACGATTTAAGTACGGCAAGGAGCATCGTTACTGGAGCGTTGTGGAAAACCGCCGCCTAACTGGAGGAGGATCGGTTCAAAAAACGCTGCTTTATCTTGTCGAAATTAACGACAGCGACCGAGTGGGTTGGACCCGCGCCATCGAGGCCGTCGATGAGCGCGATCAAATCCGCCAGATCCATCTTTTTCCAGAGGATCGCACGCCTGATCCGGGGCTCGAGCACCCAACGATCAAACTCCGCCTTGGGCAGATCGAATTAGCCCATCCCCGGCAATACTTCCGATAGGAGCGCGTTGGAAATCAATGGCTTACATTAATAAGACCCATAAACAAAGTAAGTCGGGGTGGCAAACATCACTTTCGGGCGATGAGCAATTGATCGATCTGCGTGTGCAAGCGGGCGGTATCGTAGATGTCGGTTTGGAATTTTAAATCTATCCGGGAAAGCCCTTTGGCACCTCCCAAAAGTGCGCCGACGACGGCACCACGGTGGCAGTTGTCTCCTCCAACATTGGTGTTGGCGATGACGCCTGCTTCAAAGTCGTTGGCATATTTCCACGCGAGGTAGAGTGAAGCGGAAAAGGCATCGTTGATGTAGCAGGCCGGGCTCAAGCGTTGTCCGATCACCACAAAATCGGGCTCGCGCAACCATCGCTCTGCTTTGCGATTTGAGATCCAATCGGAGGCGTGCTCAACGATCGCTTCGCGTAACCCCGCACCTGACAAAACACTGCCGGCGATGCGGACCATAGCGTCGGCTGCAGCAAGCACCTCGGGGGAGCGATGTGTGAGCGTGATGTGCTCGCGCACGGCCTCCCGGCATGCGGTGACATCCTCGCCGAAGTATGCGATTATTACTCCGACAGCAGCCAGTCCGCCGATATGGATATCGCTTCCGGCGCACTTTCGAGGTGCTGTGCCGCGGGCGTAGGCGGTAAAAAATTTCCGGTGACACTCCTCGACATACGTGTCGCGGTGTTGACCCGGCGTGAGGAGGAAATGCATGTATCGCTCAAGGTAATCGTCTGGATCGTATCCGTGTTGTGCGATTAGCGAATCAATGAGCAGCCTTGCTAATTGGAGGTTCAGCGTGTTTTCGCCCGCTTTTAGAAACTGATGATAGTGAACACCGGTTTGTCCCCAGTATTGCGCCTGCTCGTGCAGGATGTCCCCGCGTTCGTTAAGTGCAGTGTATTTGGAGCGCCAAAGAATGCTCCCGGAATGGGGATTGCGGGGGGCCACGTAGTCACGCACCACCCCATAGTCCTCACCCATTGCGGCACGGTCGTAATACCAGTGAACAGGCATCGCGAGGGCATCGCCGACGAAGGAGCCGAAAGCAAACCCGGCCTGACGATCAAGCAGATCAGGGCTCATCGATTGCACGTGAAAGAACCGCGTCCTGAAAATCGTTGGGAGAGAGGCAGTCGAGGGGCAAGAGTGATATCAGGACATTCATTTGAATAAAACGTTACGAACCAGAGCCTTGGGACGGAGGTGTATTTTTGGCTGAATATTGGATTGAGCTTGCTATTTTTCTAAAATTCCGCTCATTTTCGCACTCAAGGAGAGCAACAATCTCCTCACCCCCCCAAAACAATGAAAATTAAGCTTCCTCTAGCGGGGTTTTGCCTCGTTCTGCTGTTTTCCGAAATGAGCCAAGTCCTGGCTGCCAATGTTGTTCTGAACCCTGGATTCGAGACCGGAAACACTTCCAGTTGGTCCACTTGGGGCAGCACTATCGCTGCGAGCACTGAGCAGAAACGCTCTGGTAGTTATAGTTGTCTGAACACCTCTCGCTCGGCTGAATGGCAGGGCAGTGTTCAGGATCTTAATGGCCAACTCACGCTTGGGGTGACCTACCGGATCACAGCTTGGTTGCGCCTGCGTCATACGACCGGCATTCGTGGCCAACTCACGATTCAACGCACGGATTCCTCCGGTGTCACTTATTACGGATCGGACTCGCCAGTGCTTTCGGATAGCGCATGGACTCCTGTTGCTCTTTACTAC
>JBGSMR010000171.1:0-6582 GCA_041740065.1 Chthoniobacterales bacterium | reverse complement strand
GCCCGGCCCGACTATCAACCGTACCTCGCGCTATTTCCGGAGACCTAGCTCGGGCCGGGTTTTCGGTTTGCACCGCCCGCAAACCCCTCTATTTTCGCTGCCCTGCGCATCCGTAGCTCAACTGGATAGAGCGCTGCCCTCCGAAGGCAGAGGTTGTGGGTTCGACCCCCGCCCGGTGCAATTTTTTACGGATCTTGTCGTTGCAAGCTTGATGCAGCAGTCATCATACGGTCGAACATGATTTTTTCGTTTCGAGTCAATGTTCGGCTATTTGTGCTCGTTTGAGCGAATTGTGGAAAACCGCCGCGTGACCTACACTGCAAGACCGCTCAGTAATCGAGTTCGTTGGGATCTTTCATGATTGACCATCAAGCCGACTCCGGCTTTAGGTGGCTAATGATAAAAATGCGTAGTTCCGTTATCCTCCTGGCTCTCTCTTTCGCCTTTCTCACCAGTGGTTGCGTAAATCCATCCAAGAAACCTCAAAGCCGTGATTTGGAAGCGCTTTTTAAGAAAGCGGATGCGGATGGAGACGGGCGTGTTTCCCGCGAGGAATTTGCAGATTTCATGATCGAACAGGTGTTCGTTAATTATGATCGCAACGGCAACGGGTTTGTCACTCAAGCAGAGTATCTCGATGGCGGCGGGACACTCGAAGGTTTTCGTAAAATTAACCGCAGCGGCAGTGGCAAGATCACCCTTCCCGAAGCGAAGGCGAGCAAGTTGGTCCGGGACAGGATGACGCTGCCATTTGATGAAGCAGACGGAAACGGAAACGGTTACGTCACGTGGGACGAATTTCAGAAATTCCGTGTGCGGGCTGCGCCCTACGTGGGATAGCACCTGCGCTGCGCCGCTGACGGCTATTTTGGCTTCGCTCGGGCGTTGATCCAATCGCGCTTGATATCCCGGCAATTGAACATCAAACTTGCCAACCTACACGACACCCGCTTTTGAAAACCAGTTGGCCTGACGGATTGAATCCTCTGGAGTCGTTGCAGTTTTGATCATTGCCCGCGTGGAGGATGCGGCGCCGTTGGCACAATACGCAGCGATGCCCTCATTTCCGCCTTGGGTGGCTCATGACATGAGCAATACTGTCATCACATTTGGAGAACTCATGGGCCGCTTTCAGCCGCCGGGATTTAATCGCTTCCGCCAAGCACTGCCCAGGCCGCTAGACCTCACATTTGGGGGGGCTGAGGCCAATGTGCTGCGTAGGTCGCCCTTCTGGGAGGCGCCGCGTGATTCGTCACTGCGTTACCACAACATGCCATTGCTGATGCTTGCGTCGGCACGCTGGCCGGGCTCGGAGTGGATACGATCTACATCTTACGCACAAAGTCAGGGCAACTGGGATTGTATTTCCTTGAAGCAGGAGCAAACTCACGGGTGGGTGGCGGCGACTCCTTCGGGGCGGGACTAGGTGAGTTCGATCGCGAGTTGGATCGCCGCAATGGTGCTGTCGGGGCGGGCGATTCCCTTACCCGCAATCGCAAAAGCCGTGCCGTGGTCAGGGCTCGTTCGTGGAATAGGAAGCCCAAGCGTGACATTTACCCCTTGATCGAAAGCGTGAAGTTTCAGGGGAATCAGTCCCTGGTCATGATACATGCACAGCACGCCATCAAATTCACCCGCCACCGCACCGTTGAAAACCGTGTCGGGCGAGTGTGCACCGGTAAAGACAGCTTCGGGCAGCGATGCAACAAGTTCACCAATAGCAGGTGCGATGACCCTTATTTCCTCTGTGCCCAAATCTCCGTTCTCGCCCGCATGCGGGTTTAATCCCGCAACACCGATCCGCGGTCGGGTGACTCCGCGTTGCTCAAGAAATTTCGCGAGCAGGCGACCGACACGGACAATCTCTTCTGAATGTAAGACGCGAGCCACATCTGCCAAGGGAATATGCGCAGTAACGAGTGCTACCGTAAGGCGACCTCCCGTAAGGCACATCGCAAAATCCAGAGTGTTCCAGCGGCTCGCGAAGAACTCCGTTTGGCCGGGAAACGCAAATCCGACGCTATGCATGTTACTCTTTGAGATAGGTCCGGTTACCACTGCGTCAATCTCTCCTCTAGAGCCTAGTGTGGCGGCCTGTTCCAACCACTGGAAGGCGGCGGAAGCACTATCCGCAGTAGGTGCACCTGGTATATACCCTGTTTCATCGCCAATGATGCGGAGTCGCGTGTCTTCGGGCAGTGTCAGTTTTGCTATGGCGGAGCGGATGACTTCCGGACCGATGCCGGCGGGGTCTCCAAGAGTGATGCCGATCGTTGGCACAACAGCAGCGTGATCCGGACAGTTATGAGTAAATCTTGATGTAAGCGTTCTGGCGGAGGGTATCCAGCCAGCGCTGCATTTCCTTCATCCGTTCCTGCTGGATCAGGTTTTGCTCAATCTCATCGCGTACTTCGGTGATCGCCTTGACTGCCGCATTCTTGCGGGCTTCAACCATCATCAAATAATACGACCCGCCAATTTGAATTACATGACTAACCTCCCCCGCGCGGAGCGCGAAAGCATGTTCGGTGAGCTGTCCGCTGAGGGTCTTGCTATCAATCCATCCCCAGTCTCCGTCGACTTCCTGCGTGGCTGGATCTTCGGAATACATCTGCGCCATTCGCCCGAACTCCGCACCCGCCAGAATCTTTGACCGAATTTCTTCAGCCATGGCTTTCTTCCCCCCTGGAAGGCCGAGATCACCGTCGTCGCGGAGGACAATCATGCGAAGTTTGATCTGCTCAGGAGTGGCATAGCTGCCCTTATTTTTGTCGTAGAACGCCTGGATTTGCGCAGGTGAAATGACAAAGTCATCTCGCACAAATGTCTGGCGCATCGCTTGGACAATCACTTTATCTTGTTCGATCTCTTTAAATTTGCTGACGGAGTAACCTTGTGTGCGAAGCGTGCGAACAAAGGCCGAACGATCGCCACCGAATTCCTGACGGATGACAGTCTGAATTCGATCTTCAAGCAAATGGGGGGGAATGTTCAGACCTTTTTTCTTGAACTCTTGGATGATGAGAGCTCTGTCGATTAGATCCTTCAGCGCAGCAAAGCGGATTTCTTTGATCTGATTTGCCAACTCTTCTCCCTCCAGGCTGGCACGCAGCGCGCGTTCGCGGGCACCGATGAGTTCGCGGACCTGAGAGTAAGTTATGACCTCAGAGTTTACTACGGCCGCAATGCCGTCGATCACTTCCGCCTCGGCAAGAGTCGTGCGTGCGCTCATGAGCGCGATTAGGCAGATTGTGGCAGCGATGCGTTTCATCAGATATGTTTGCGCTTCTGAAGGAACTCCAGAACTTCCTTTAATTTATTTTCAGGTTGAGGGGAAGTCAAGCGGGGGAACTTCCCGCCGAACAGGATAAAGTCATCCTTTCGCTTCAGCATGAGTTTATTGTCTCGCACCTCAACCACTCGCAACCGTTTGGTAGCGGCTTCCAAACGAATTTTCTGAAGCAGCAAAAGCTGGGTCACCGCGTGCGGAGGCCGACCAAAACGATCTCCCCATTCCTTGCACAGTGCCTCCAGTGTGTTCGTGTCACGTGCGTCTGCCAGCTTGCGATAAGCATCGATCCGCATCCGAGGATGCTGAATGTATGCGGATGGGATGAAAGCCGGAACCTTCTCATCGCTGTTGCTCGCAATGAATTCCGGTTCGTTGGTTGCAACAAAATCCAGCCTCAGCACGGTGACAGCGCTTGCATATGTCCCCTCGCCTTTCAGCACGGACACCGATCGCTGGAGCATTTTGCAATAGAGATCAAACCCGATGGCAAGAATGTGCCCACTCTGCGCCGTGCCGAGGATATTTCCTGCACCACGGATTTCGAGGTCGCGCATAGCGATTTTAAACCCAGCCCCGAGTTCCGAATATTGCTTGATTGCCATCACCCGTTTGCGGGCGTCGCCACTTGCCATCAGGTCACGCGGCAACATGAGAAATGCATATGCCTTGTGGTGGGAGCGGCCCACACGGCCTCGCAGCTGATAGAGGTCAGCGAGACCAAAGCGGTCAGCCCGATCGATAATGATAGTATTCGCATTCGGAATATCTAATCCGCTCTCAATGATGGTTGTCGATACAAGCACATCCAACTCGCCGGCAACGAATTTCCCCATCACAACTTCAAGCAGGTCTTCGTCCATTTGACCGTGACCGACGCCGACGGTAGCACCAGGACAAAGATGTCGGATGCGTTCAGCAAGCTTGTCGATCGTCCGCACCCGATTGTGGAGAAGGTAGATCTGCCCTCCACGGGCCAATTCGCGCTGGATAGCATCGCGCATTACCCGCTCGTCATAAGCGCATATCACGGTCTCCACGGGCTTCCGATTCGGAGGCGGTGTCTCGATGAGCGACATATCCCTGGCTCCCATCAGCGCTAGATACAACGTCCTGGGAATGGGCGTTGCAGAAAGCGTCAGGACGTCGACCAGACGAAAACGGTCCTTGAGTGCTTCCTTTTGTTTCACCCCGAACCGCTGCTCTTCATCGACGATAACAAGGCCGAGGTCCTTGAATACTAAATCCGGCGACAGCAACCGATGGGTTCCCACCACAATATCAACGGTGCCGGCCGCGAGCCCACGCAGCGTTTTCGTCTGCTCGGAGCGGGGACGGAACCGGTTCATCGACTCGATGACAACCGGGTAATCACTCATCCGCTCGCGGAGATTTTGAAAATGCTGCTGCGCAAGCACGGTGGTTGGCGCAATCATAACAACTTGCTTCCCGCCCATTACCGCCTTGAAGGCCGCGCGGATGGCAACCTCGGTTTTACCAAATCCCACATCTCCGCAAATCAATCGATCCATGGGGCGAGTCGATTCCATGTCCTGCTTGGACGACTCGATGGCTCGGACTTGATCTGGTGTTGGTTGATAAACGAAGGCGTTTTCAAATTCATTCTGCCAATGCGTATCCGGCCCAAACTCAAAACCAGCACTGGTTTCCCGCTCTGCCTGGAGTTTTAGCATCGTTGCTGCGTACTCGAAGATGGAACCCTCTGCTTTTTTCTTTGCTCGCTCCCATTTTGCATCTCCCAGACGGGATAAGTCCGGGTGACGCTTACCAAGCCCCACGTATCGGGACACCTGCCAAGCTTGATCGACGGCAACATATAGCCTCGCGTCATCCGCAAATTCGATCGTCAACGTATCCGCTGTGCCAGGACTGTTATCACCAGTCATCTTCTCAATTCCAAGGAAGCGTCCGATTCCATGGTCCACGTGAACCACAAAGTCACCTTCTTCGAATTCTGTGAAGTCCATTGTGGATCGCGCAATCATCGCACGATCCCGACGAACCATTTGTCGCCGCATCCGTTGGCTTGCCGAGCGTCCGAATAACTCGGCATCGCTGAGCACCGCGAGCTTTACTTCCGGACACGTAAATCCACTCGATAGGTTACTTTCACGGAAGTGCAGGAGGGCTGGATCCAAACCATTGTCCCGGGCCAGTTCCGAAAACCGCTCCCACTCGCCCTCGTTGTTACATGCCAGCACGACGATCCACTCGGTGGAAATCCATTCGCGAACCTGCGAAAAAAACCGATTCCGCTTGGCATCATCGATGACAAAGTCACCCGCTCCAAAAACATCGATTCCAGGCGGAAAACATTCCGGCACGTCCGACGGGGATCCCGAATGGGGGTGATCCGAGATGGCAACATTCGCCACCTCGCATTCGACATCCAGCGAGATCACAACGTCGTCTGGGGAGAAGTAGTCAGTGATTGGGCACAGCGTCCGGTCTGGATCGCCGATGAGGATTTCCACCTGATCCGGCGATGCAACCGAAATTTGCGAATCCACCTGAAACTCACGGATCGATTCCACCTCATCCCCAAAGAATTCAATGCGATGCGGGAGCGGATGTTGCCATGAGAAAATGTCGAGTATACCGCCGCGACAGGCAAATTGGCCGCGCATGAAAACTTTAGATTCTTCGACATAGCCCGAAGCTTCCAGCCGGGACTTGATTGCCTCAATCACGTGTTGCTCGCCTTTTTTGATTGAGAGCACTTCACTTTTGAATGCGTCCGGGGACGCCACATTTCCCTCGAAGACAGCAGTAGTCAGAACGACGCAGAGGCCACGTTCTCCCGCAGCTATCCGACTCAAAACCTCCAATCGCTCCGAGAGTGCTTCCGGATCAGGGAGGACTTCTGCATCAGATATTGGCTGGAGATCAGGGAATAGTAACGCGCTCGTTCCCCAGGTCACGAGGTCGGCCACGGTTTCCTCTTGGCGCCGAACGTCAGGGCACACCACCCAGAGGTTTCCGCCGGCGTGCCGCGCAACCGCTGCTACCAATGCCGGCTGGGCGGCAGGAGTGATTGCCTCGACCTCAATCGGATTAGAACGCGACAATTTTGCCAACGCTCGAACTCCCGAGTGGTTGGCTAGCGTCGAAACGGGGTCAAACAGGTCCATTCAATACTTCTCGCCGATAACAGTCCCAAAGGAAACGTGCCGTCGGGAAATCTGGAAACAAAAACTTTTCCAGTTTCCCAAGCGGGCGGATTCCCATGCGGCTATTGGTTAAAAAACACTCTGACGCACACACCATGTCGT
>JBGSMR010000148.1:0-8430 GCA_041740065.1 Chthoniobacterales bacterium | reverse complement strand
CCGCTTTATGATCGGTGGCGTGGTTCTCTGTGTTGCGGCGTTTGTGGTTTTTGCAGTCGGTCGTGGTTAACGACCGCATCTGGAACCATCAAGCGTGCCATTGCTCCTGGGGTTGACCCAAGCCGAGGGCCACGGGGGCGGTCCAGTCAGATCAGCCGAGTCATTGTGCGCGAGTAGGCTGGCCGCCCTCAGGTCCGGGTGTAAGGGAGGTTGGGGTCGTCCAAATGGTAGGCGATGGTGTTCGAAGGCTGCAAAACCCGGGGACCATACCGAGGAAGTATCACCTGCTTTCCAAGTGCTCAAACGTTTTCATGCCGCGGCGCAGGGACCCGGCGCATCTCAGATAACACCCGTCGGATAGCTGGGATTTCCCCTGGGCTAAGGAACCTCTTTCGACCCACGACTCTTGGCTGCAAGGGTAAGATAGCGGACATCCGGCAGATCAATCAGGTCGTCGGTTACCAGCGTCCCATCCAGTTTATACTCGTCCACCCCCGTTCTGGAGCTGACAAAGAGCGCTGTTTCAGTTGTAAGAACATCCACGGCCCCCTCCACGCCTGACGTAATGAAGTCTGTGGCGGCCCCGGTGGAAAGGTCAACCGACATGACTTTGTTTCCGGTGGTGTCGACGACGAACAGCGCTGTCTCATCCGTGTTCAGGGCGAGTCCCCGGATGCCCGGCCCCAATCCGGTGGCCACCACCGAGGAATTGGCCGTCCCCACTATTAAACCAGTCAATTTGATAATCTGCCCAGCCGAAGCATCGCTCAAATAGTAGGTCCCCGCCTCGGATGAAGCGGTGATTCCTGAGATCAATCCGATGTTGTTCGCATATTGATTGGGGAGCGGGACGGCATCCTCTCCGGCCTCGGGATCGAAGCTCCCCGTTTGCGTGAGGCCGAGATTGTCGAAATAATAATTACCAATGACGAAGCCTTGGTCGAAGGCAAGGCCCAGGTTCATTTTTGGTTCAGCGGCTTCGTAAACGGGGGACTGAACCTCTTTCTCAACCGAAGTGCCATGGTAGCTAAATTGGAAGATCCCTCCGTTATCCGCAGCTGTTGAGACATAGACATTCGCTGTTTCGCTATCGAAAGCGACTCCCTGCCAGTTCCCAACGGTATTGATGTAAGTGTGCTCCAAGGCTCCGTCCATACTGTAACGGTAGACGCCACTGGACGAACTCACGACCAGTTGAGCCTGCGCAACTGGAAAATTGGCTGCCGCCACGCAGACGAGAAGGAGGAATGGAGAAATAATGTTTTTCATAACAAATTAGCGTAAAGCGCCCCTTTTCAAAACTTTTGCAACGGCGGATCAAGCTCTAAATTTAGAGAAAACCAACAGCCAAAGAGGCGTTCCTTGATGCCCATTTGATAACCATCCACCGCCGATTTAGGTTCTGCGCTATTTTCAGTGGAATGATTCTCCCGCAGAGGCGCCGAGACGCAGAGTGTCATTCTTTTAATCCATTCACGCATCGGGAGGCGCACGACAGGCAGCCGAAGGCTGGGCAAAGCCAGATCGAGCTGGCAGCGAGAGAACCAAATGCCGCTCTTGAGAGCGGCTTCTCCAAAGTTTAGAAGATGCCCGAGTCTTAAACCTGTCAGCCGCAAAACCGTCTGCACTTGTTTCTTATAAGCTGGCGATATCCGCTCCACCGATTAGAGTTCCAAAAGCACCTTCTTTTCAATGCCGATATCGGCTCGAAATCCTTCGTGAAATCGAATCCCCTTGTCGAGGATTGGCACTGGAATCTGCTGCTCGAGCTTCAATCCATGCTCTGAGAATTCACGGGACAGAATCCCCTCGCAAACTGCTTCCAAGAGCCCCGGACCCAGATCCTGATGCACATGAATCGCTGCTTCGAGCGCAATTGTCCCAATTTCATTCTCGCTCATTTCTTTAAAATTTTCTGCCCTTCCACGCCTCTGCACGAGACCATTCTGTTGACACTAATCCACTGGAAATAGCGAGGAACCCCGATTTACGTAGAAACCATGATCTGCAAAACGGCTTGAGCAGAGAGTTCAATTTCCTTGAGTAGAGGCTTTGACCCTGACTTCCCGGGCGTCAGCGTCAGCACCACCCGCACCTGGCGATGCTCCGGAAGCTTCAGATCCGTCGCAGTGCCAAGGCCATCCTGCAGTTCCACCACCGCCGAGTCCGCAATCGTTGCGAAGCCGTCATCGGACGTCTCGATTCGAGCACTGATCCCCCCTTCATTGAGACTGACATCGCTGCGAAGGCTAACTAATTTTGCCATCTGCCCCCAGTCGCAAGGGGGTGTTGTATAAGTGCCGGCAGCCGCGTCGGGTTTCAGAGTGACGCCGGTGCCAGGCACGACATCGATTTCGGGAGTCGCCTTCCATGCATTGCCCGCTTCAAAAGTCCGGTCAATGTAGAGTGCCGCTTGGGGCGGGCTGCCCGCATTGATCCGCCAAGTGATCTCTGCGGGTGGGGAGAAGGCACGACCAAGCTCTTCGATCTTCACGTCCGATCCCGAGATCGTCACCCGCTTGCGCTGCCCCAGGTGCATCACCTCGGCGGACGCATTCTGCAACCCTGCGGGGAGCTGCGGACGCACCACCAATTCGTCATTCGTCTGCTGAATACCGAGAATCCCCTGCACCAGCGCGCCAGGGACGGCGATGGCATCGGCGAGATATGGTTCGTCGCACGCCCCGAAGCCGATTTTCCCGTCCTCCATCACCCAATTGTTTCCGATGAAGCCTTTCGTTCCGGTGAGGCGCGTCCCCTCGGCAAATTTTTGCAGACGGTTCCATGCCCCCTCAGCGTCGCCCGCTACAGCGCGGGCCATGATCTCCCAATACGTCATGCACAGAAACGACCCCCCGTTCATGTAGTTGCCAAACCCCTGATTCGCCGGGTGCGTGTTCACGACGGCGGGTGCGGGCCAATAAGCCGACCGCGACGCGTAGCCTGCGTAGCCATTGTCGCGTTCCAGCTCCTCGATCCGCGCGTCGATCGTCGCGATCAACTTGGTCGCCTGTTCGGGTGAAGCCATGCCGAACGCCACGGGCGGGAATTGGCAGAGATCCGCGCCGTAGGCAACTTTCGTCCCATCGGGCAGGATCCAATCGCAGTAGCGGGGACCGCCCGGCGCGTCCTCCCACCAGAGAACCCGATTAAACGCTTCCTTGAGCGCTGCCGCCTTGGCTTCGTCGGCATCGGCCTCCGCGACGTTGCCCGCCGCGCGTTCCAGCCCCGCCAAATCCAGCAGTGCCCGGTAGAGAAAGGCGTTGTGGTAGGACGTGACTCCGCTGGCGTACATGGCGTCGTAATACCAGTGTGACACCCCGGGGAGCGCGACCAACCCGTCGGCGTTCAGGTGTTCGAGATACCACGCGACCGCGCGCCGGTAGAACGGCAGATTTTGCCGAACGAACGCTAAATCACCCGAGTAAAGGAAGTAGGCCCGTCCGCCGATGATCTGGATGATGTTGTCGTCGGTGTAGCCCCCCTGCGTGTTGTAGCCGAAGCGCGTCCGCCCCGGCTCGAACTCCGTGCCGAGGATCATCTGAAGGTTATCGCGGAAGGCGCGAGGAAGCTCGAGTGGACGGGACGACGCGTCAGCGGAAGCGGGCGCTCCGGCGAGAAACGGCAGACCCTTCATCCACGAGGCGCCGCCGTAATACCAGCCGTCCGTTTCGTTCCCGAAGTTGTAGTTGATCTGATCATTGATGCAGCCGCCGTTGAAAAGTGAACCGTAGAACCGCTTCAACGTTTCGACGGTGCCGCTCGGATCGTCTGCCTCGACGGCAAGTTGGTGGCCACTAGCCGCCGCCGGGGCCGCGCTGATCCGGAGGGTGTTTCGTTCCGTCTGACCCGCTTCGTAGACCCTCTTTTCGTCGGCGTGCGAAACAAGACCAGCTTCACTCAGCCAGCCGAAATGCCCGCGCCGGTAAAGGTGTCCGCTTTCGGCCTCGAACCGGGGCTCGGTGTGGTTTTCCCAAGCCGGAAAGAGCTTCAACACCGCCCAGCCACCCGGCTCGGTGACGACCATGTTATTGTCGAGCGCCAGCTTTGCCTCGGGCGGCTGCGCTGCCGGACGGTAAAATGGATTGTGCCATCCCCGCAGTTTTTCCGGTGCGAGCCAGAACGTCGTGGCCACCGAATTCGGCAGGATGGTCGACGGATCCGGACTGATGGCACGCGTGCTGAAAAATAGCGCGGGAGTCCCGGTAGTGCTCGTCGCGAGGTCGCGCAACCACGTGCGCTCGACAGTCCACAGCAGATCGTCCCCATCGGCCCGCAGCGTCCAATCCTCCTTCGCCACCGGCTCGCTCGCGCCGTCGGTCAGAACGATCCCACGGAGCACGACGCCATCGGCAGTTTGCTCCACCGACTCCGGCGAGCGGAGACGACTCTCGAACCGTCGGCCCGTCTCGTCCACGGCAAACGTCAACGCCTGCGTCCCCCACTCCATCATCCCCCGCTGCCACGCCGCGCCCTTCGGCGACAAGAGCGAATGCGGCTCCAGCGTGCCGTCCGCCCGGCGCAGCGTGAGCGATTTCACCGCCGGTCGCGTCGGATCGATCTCGATCCGCCCAAACTTCCCTTCGAGCTCAATCGGCTCCGCCATCTCCTCAGCTTCCAACCGCGCCGTGTCGGCCAGCAGCCCCCGCTCCTGACTGAGAATCTGCACGCCCAGCTTCCATCCCTCTTCTGGAGCCACATCGCATTCGTACTCCACCCGAACCGTTTGTGGCTTTTCATGTCCCCCGGGCCAGATGATCGGTGCAACGGCCGCGTTCCGCGTCTCAGTGCCGCGATGCAGGTAGATGGTGATCTTCCCACTCGTCGGCAACTCGGTCTGAACCGGCACGACGGTCACGGAAAACGCATAGTTCGTGTTGGGTTGCGGAACGACGTCCAGGAAATTGTTGCCGAACGCTCCAGGGGCCAGGTTCAAAACCCCGCCTTCCAGCGACTCGTCGACGTCTGGTGGCACAGCGATCACCTCCGCCCCGGTCGATAACGCCCACCCGTCAGAAGAATCCTCGAAATTCCCGTTCGGCACATCAAGTTCCTCCCCGCGAAGCGAAAATCCCGCCAATATCAAAGCCAATGACAGAAAGCGAACGCGGCGAGTAGCGAGTCCAATTCTGCGAATAGTGGGGTGTATTTTCATTTTTAATTTCTTCATTTCGTTGGAGTCGTGACTGATGGTTTCCGTTGCTTTGCGACTCGGGTGATTAATCGGTCAGGGAGCCTCAAATTCCACGACAAATGTCGATTCGGAGTCTGGCGCGGCGTCGCACCTCAGGAATAACAAATTGCTCCCGATCGGCTTGACTTCCGTGACGTTCTCGCTCATCCGGGCAACTTTCACCCCAGAAAAATCGCCCCACTCCGTAATTCCCATCGGAAATGCGTAAGAATTCGGGTTCGAGACCGTGATTTTCCAAGTCTCCTTCCCATTCTCACGCGTTTTTGAAAAATCGATGATTTCAGGAATTTTTGTCTCGGCCGGGTAAGCGGTGACATGATCCGCCTCAGTTTGGTGGTCGTAGTTATAAACCATTTTTGGCAACCGCTCACCGTCGTGGAATGCCATCTGACAGTGATCGTCGAAATACAGGAACGTCAGCGGGTATGGACCCTTGGTGATCGGGGCTCCCGGCACGACGTAAACCACGGGTTCTTGGACAGGAATGTCGCGGAAAAGCATGTAATGCGCGGGCGTAACTTCGGGGTAGAGCTTTGCATATTCTGCCGCCAGTTGCGGCTGGGTCATGAACGTGACGTTTTTCGACTTTGCGTATGTAAAGAATTCATCGAGCGCCAACGCGTTCTGATTCACTGCATTCCAATTCGCAGCCGCCTTGTCGTCGCCTTCGTTAACCGTCCATGGATACGACCATTCCATTTCGTGCGATTCCTGATGGATGAGGAACGGCACCATCTGATTCCAGTCCGTATTTCTAATATATTCATCGAGTAGCTGCTTCCAATATTCGATGGCTCGACCGTAGAGAAACTTGCCGCGCCGGGGTTCGTCGGGGTCACTGCTAAAGCGACAGGCCTCTCCCGAATGGATGGTGAGAGCCTTGTTGAGGTCACGCATCGTCCAATCAAAGACGAGCGTCTTTCCGGGATAATTGGCAGGCACTTTGTAAGACTTTCGCGACACGTAGAAGGGAGCCCACGGCATGCCGCGATCGGTGATATTATCAACACCCGCTTGTTCCCAGCACCAGCCCCAGGCGGATTTCATCCCCGCATCTTCTAGCTCCGCCACATTGCGACCGCTGCCTGCTGCCGCCGATGACGTGCTCGCCCACGGGAGTGCTTCTTTGAGCGGACCCCAGTCTTTCCAGTCGAAGGACGCCACGTCGTCGCCATATTCTTGATGCCACTTGGTCAGCAGATCTTTCATTTTCACGGCGGATTTGTTATCCACCAGCCACGTCACGGGGATGTTGTGTTTGTGCGCAATGGCAGCGATCCGGGCCGCACCCGAAGCAGGGAAGCCGGCTGCATTCAATTCTGTCCAGCCGGTTTCCACCAAATAGGCGGAAAAGACCATGACGAGGCGATTGTCGGTGGGTTTTGGCGGATACAGCGTCACAGGAAGTTTCTCCAACGGCGCAGTAAAACGCGCGTTCCAGTCGGGCAACTCCGGTTTTGCGTCGGTGGAGATGATTAGTCCCGCATACGCGGCTTGGTTGCCAAACCCCTGTGGATCTCGACTGGTCAGCGTCAAACGATGCGAACCGGATTCCAAAGACACTCGGCAGATCTCTTGCCAGCCCGTCGGCTTTTTGCCATCGCCCGTGCCGAGCGTTTTCCCGTCGATGGCGACTTCGATGTCAGGATGATTGGCCCCGAGCTGAGCCAGCGAAATTGTGTAGTCTCCGGCTGGAAGGATGATGTCCAGATGGTCGACGGCACCCGCTTTTTCCACCCACCGCACTTGATCCCCCCAAAGTTTGATGTTATGCCAGTCACCAGTGAAATCGCGCTGCGCAATCCGCGTGGTGACGCTGTCAACCGTCACGTCATCGATCCAAACAGTGCCGGAAATTCCCGGGTCTAGCGTGAATGCGAAGGTAACATATTCAGCCGCCATATCCGGGGTGAAGGAAAACTGGTGCTCAGTCCAATCCTGCGTGGAGCCCGTTTTAATGACCTTGCGCTCGACGGGAAGATCATTAGGGGTGGTCGGAAATTCGGACTTCCAGCCGGTGCTATCGTTGTACTGCGAAATGGTGACTCCCACGCCATCCGGGGTGGAAATTGCGTCCGTCTTGATCCAAACCGAGACCGTGTAAACCGTGTCGATATCGATTGGTATCTTTCCACTAACGATCGTTTGGGCGGCATCCCCGCCGGTCAACTTGAGGGACGTTTTCCCACTGTGACTGATGCCGCGATCCAAAGCGTCTCCCCCAACCCCCGACCAGGGCGCCAGTTCAGCAGCCTCAAAACTTCCGTTCCAGTTTTTGGAAGGTGCTGCGTTTACCGCCGCAAAACTAGATGCAAAAATGCCGGCGAAGAGAAGGGCTTGGATCATGTATGAATTCGCTAATCCGCCGCCAAGCGGAAGTTTCTAAATTGGCTAGTGGCGCTGCGCACGCCCGGTAAGACGCACTGAGGTAATGAGTGTCGTTTAAACCCTCCTATCTACCAAACACAGCCACGCAGAGCGTGGGCTTTTCGATGAATACGGTAAGATGCGGCAAAAAAAACCGCCGGGCTAGTCAAAGCCCAGCGGCATTATTTGCCTAAAAAAACTTAAGCAGCACGTCGACGGCGGAAGATCAACAAAGCAATGCCTCCGATCACGAATAACGCGTAGGTTGATGGCTCTGGAATCGCGGTGAAGGCGATGCCGGCAGCCCCAGTGACTCCCGAAAACGAATTTTGTAGAACTCCACTCGTGTTATAGCGGGAGATTGTACCGAGGGTCAGGTCAGAAACCCACAGATCTGTACCGTCTGTCGTAAGACCGAAGGGGTTGGTTAAACCAGTAATCAAAGGCGTGACACCAGACTGGGTGTAGATTGCGCCCGGAGTCGGCCCTGGTCCCGGGATCGCTGTGTAATACTGTTCTGATCCAATGGCAGTGACGCCACTGGGCGCGGTGAGAGATTTTACCCCAGAATTGACTAATGCCAGTGAAGTGGCATCAAACGTCTGAATAACCCCAGCTGGTGCAGCCATGTAAATCAACCCACCAGAATAGACAGCTCCCGCGTAAGGGGCTCCTTGGGTAGTGAAGGTGAACGTACCTGTAGACGTATTTAAACGCATGAGTTGGGATTGGCCTCCGTTATACTGCGCCAGCGCAATGATCTCGCCAGGATTGTTCGGATTAAATGCTAGCGCTGTTGGCGCATAGAGATTGGGCGGCAAAAAGCTCCGGATGAAAGTTCCGGATGCAATGTCATACATTTTAATGCT